>JABUUG010000003.1:0-12162 GCA_021443285.1 Bacteroidaceae bacterium | reverse complement strand
TGGTGTGTGTTTTGGTGTGTAAATTGGTGTGTAAACTGGTGTGCAAATATATCGTAAGTATTTAATTTGTAGGCTTTTATGTGGTGTGTGTTTTGGTGTGTAAATTGGTGTGTGTTTTGGTGTATATCACTTAAAATGCCATACTTTGTAAGTTTTGACATTGCGGCTATTGCAGCCTCTCTTGTAATACCCAATTCTTTAGCCATTCCCCTGACGGATATTTCCGCTATTCCGTTATCATCAGCACTCTCTAATATGTAGAATAACACCAATGGGACATTCCTCCTAAACCAATGTTGCGTGCTTATTTTCATATCATCAATTCTCTTTAAGGTATTTCTCCAAAGGCGGCAGCATAAAGTTTGGCTCTATCTCTGTAAGGATATAAGCCGTAACCTTCTCTATATATTCCGTCATTTCCTTGACAGATAACTGTGTGGTAGATGTCTCCTCTATAAACTTGCTCTCGAAACACCGCACATACCGCGTCAGGAATTTCCTCTTGAAGAAGGCGTGCAGGTTTTCTTTCGGGTAGCCCGTGTACTCCTCCAAAGCACCGATAATCTTCCAGTAGTACTTGTTCTGCTCAATGCTCCTGTTTTCTTTATGCTCCTTCAGGATAATGTCGTAATATCCAGCCTTGTGCAGTCCGTTAATCATGTACTCTATCTGCCGTAGTACAGACTCTGTATCAACGAAGCCGTCGCAGGATATTCTGAATGTCGTCTTTTTCATCTTGAAGCATTTTTGGAAAACAAATCAGGTCTCGAAGCAAAAACCTCCGAGACCTGCAAAAAAAACATAATAACCTAAACCTATCGTACTGTCTAAAACGGCTGTTTGCCATCGTCATCCCCTGCAAAAGGGTCTGAGTCATCTGCCGACTGCTGCTGTACTGGTTGCTGTGTACCACCGCTTTGCGGCTTGAAGACACGCCACGCATTGACCTCATTATACCATCTGCCTTTATACTCGCGAGCCTTCACATCAAAACTAACTGTAACATCATCGCCAGCATGGACATCTTTCAGAAGATTCTCCACCTTATCTTTTCCGAATAGAGCGAACAGAATCTTCTTGGGATACCGTTCCATTGTCTCTGCAAGGAAATCGACAGACTTCCATTCACTACCATCCTTTGTCTTGCCAGTCTTGACATCAAAGAAATTCAAAATTCTTGCTTGTACTTCCATATTATTTAAGTGTTATGCGACAACCGCCCTTGCGGACAGATGTCTTGGTGTATTTTGCCCATAATTCGGGATTCTCGCCCTTGAACCTCGCCTCATCAAACGATACCACCTCTGTGTCCTTTGAGAGTGAGACCTTGAAGAAATCGCACTCGTATGCGTTGCGGCTGTTGGCGGTCATAATGTCGCGCACATCTTTCTGTACCGCGTCATACTGCGCCTTGATACGCTTGTACTCGCGCAGCGTTTCCGTCACCGTCTCCAGTGTGTCATCGTCTATCAGGTTATCGTCCTTGCCCTGCCCGTCTTTATCCTCTGGTGTGAAATCAGGGAACAGATGATAGAACTTGTCTGGACTGCCGCCGTTGAGGTATTCCCTGATAATGTCCGCGCACACCTCTGATGGTATGCGCTCGACGGTCTTGTACGCCGCATTGCCGTAGATGCGCTTGGGAAGCCATATAACGGAGAGACGCGGCACTTTGATATGCTCGTTGTTCAACTCCAACAGATAGGCGTAGATAGACAACTGCAAGCGCACATTGTCAAGATGAAGGCTTGACGTGGTCTTCACATCGCAAATCTCCGCGTCCCTCATGACGATGTCTATGCTTGAGGCGATATTCTCGTTGTCGCTCACAAGATGCTCCGTAAAGGCTACATCAAACTTGTGTACCGCCTTCAGTTCCTTGTAGTCGTCCAGTTCGCTGAACTCGCCCATATTGATGTCAAAGGACTCGTACATTTCTATCGCCGCGTGTATCGCAGAGCCGCGCTCTGCCGCCCTGTGCAGCACCGCTTCGGGTATGTTGTTGTATGTCTTGGGGAAGAACCAAGATACGATGCCTGTAACGCCCTGCAACTGTTTCCCGTGCAGCGTATAGGTGTGTCCGAGCTGCTCGAACACCACCTCTGATTGTGTAAGTGTAAGTATTTCCATAGTTATAGTCCGAGTTGTTTCTTCTTGATTGAGAATGCTTCGCAGAATGTCTTGTCCTTCTGGAGGTGCGGGAATGACTGCCATACCTTTATCGCAGCCGCCCTGTCATTCGCTGCCGCAAGCATCGCACGCCAGTCTGCGGACTGTTCGTTGGTGTTCTCAGGCTCTGCAACAGGCTTTGACTTCTTTACGGATGCCTTGTACTGGTAAACGACCTGCCCTGTGCTTACATTGATGATTGTTACAGCCTTCGGCTTTCGGTCTGCATCGTATTCCAATTCCGTAACCTTATACTTGGTGTACTTTGTTTCGGTATTGCTTTCCCTAATCCAGATGAAAGGCGAGTCGTATAACTCACGTCCAATACCCCAGTTAAAGCACGCTCTCTTGAACGCATCAGACGCTTCGCCCTTTTGCGCCTCCGTAAAACTCTCTGTGCCGCAGTTCTGCTTGCTTATCCATTCGTTCTTTTCGGAGTCATAAATAGATACGGTGCAGTGCAGCACATTCTTCACTACCTCATAACTGTTCTTCCAATTATAAGGACCTACGACCTCGTCTAATAGACGCTGGTCCACTCTTGCGTCTTTGTAGAGCAACAGGCTCATTCCCTTGCCCTCTTTGTACGTCCCGATACGACACTCAACCTCATCTGCGGTTAGTGTGCGGAATGATAGTTTCTTCATATATTATTATTTGTTGGTTGTGTCAAAATAAAAAGACCGCTATTCTCACGAACTGCGGTCAAGGATTAACTCTAAAACAATTACTATGAGTAGCCTTTTTCAAGACTTGCTGCTATATTCGCATACCGCAGCCATAATGCTTCAAATAAGAAAGAGTGAATGTTCCAAGTGCTTGTGTTAGTGGCTTCTCTGATGAATCGAACACCAAAGGACATTTCTGCCCTCTACCATAAGAGCCTGTTCAGACGAAAAAGGGCGGCTTGCAACTCCGAAGAGAAACAAGCCGCCGTAAACCAATCTTGTTCCGAACTTCTTCGTCTGACTGCTGTGGGAGACAAGTCTATCCCATTGCTTGCGTCATTTACTTCGTACTTGGGCTATGTCGATGCGCCCTTTCGGAGCCGAGTGAGGCGTTGCCTCTTGTTAAGTACAGTGTCGGCGCACTGCCAGTAGTGGGTGCTATGGGGTCGAACCATCGTGCCGCCCATCGCGGACACCCTGCCATAATTATGACTGTTCCAGTACCTTCAGGAGTTTCCTCTCCTGCTCTGTGTCCAACTTGTACTGTCCTGTACTGCAATCCTCATCAAAAATGGTTATGGTTATTTCGAGGTCTGCCATTCTGCCCGTCTCAACGAAATAGTGTGTATCCCTGTCAAAACTTCCGCTGACATACAGGCTGCCGACAATGTTTGCCGACACATAATCGTCGATGTCGAGGTCTATATCAAAGGTGCTGTCCTGCTCTACCTCGCGCAGAACCTTCTCTATCGCATCATACTGCTTGCGATTAATCTTGTAAGTGTTACTCATAGTGTATATCCGTTATTCTTGATTTTTATAAGTGTTGCCCTGTCATACCGCTTTCCCTTTCCTGTGCCTGTGTGTGGCAGCCAGTCATCGTTGCGCCTTATCCATTCCCTGCCGCGCTCCAGTATCTCTGCCGCCTCGCCCACACCGACTGTGGTGTCAGGTATAATTCCACGCGCCGTGAGTATGTCAGCAACCGCGAGGGCTATCGCCTGTATGTCTGTTTGACTCAACATCGCATTGTAGTTTTTCTTTGGTTACTTTTATTATTAATGAACCCTTCGGCTCTCTGCGCGACCTGTATGAGCAATAGTCCAACTTGCCCATTTTTGACAACGCTATGCGCATGAGCTGCAAGTCCGTCTCGCTGTCGCACTCTATAAAAGTGCTATCCCAAAATTGCAATTCTGATATTGACTTTTGACCTTCTGCTATTCTGCTCATATTTTCTTTATAATAAATTTGGAAATGTGGAAAGACTGACTACATTTGCCAATGAAAGACGATATGTAGGGGTAGGCGAAAATGTCTGCCAGCCTTTCCTGTGGTCTTTGCCAAGTACCTTTTGACTTATTTCCGAGTGCAAAGGTATAAAGATGTGCCAAAACTGGCAATTTATTATAAATAAAATGTGCTAAGTTCGGCACATATATGACATTTGTCAAATCTAATTGTGCCAAAACCGACACATTATGAATATATCTGTACGCATCAAAACATTGATAAAATCTGTTTATGTAACAGAAGGTACTTTCTGTGAAAAGTATGGCATTTCCCGTTTTTCGTGGAGAAACGAGAAGAACGGTTCAATTAAAATTGAGACTGTCGAATTTCTCCTGAAGGACAATCCTGACCTTTCCGCAGAATGGCTGTTGAGGGGTAAGGGAGAAATGCTATTGTCCAACATCGTCCCTATGAGTGGGTCTGAACAGATAAAAGAAAGGGATGAGATAATCATTGAGCAAAGCAGAGAAATACATAGGCTGAAAAGAGAGAACGAGCGATTAAAGAACGGTAAAAAAGAAGATGCCGTATAATACCGCTGGGCAGAAAATAAATGCAGCCAGAGAAACAAATCCCTGGCTGCAAGCACCAAATATACACTAAATGTTGTACCTAAAATTTCTAAAACATATATAACATACTATAAACCAAAGTATTACAAAACCTCTGCGAGTCCCGTTATCGGCTCATAGTAACATATTGATAATCAGTTAATTATCTGATAAACAGTTACTTATTAGTGGGGTAAAAACGCCGTTTACCCCACTTTTATACACCTTAACAGACATTTTGTTGTACCGAGGTTGTACCGTGTGTTGTACCAAAGCAAAAGTCTTATGAAAAGCCTTAACATCGCTGTTGTCTTTGACCGCAAGAAGGTCGCCGACAACAGGAAAATCCGTGGTCTGGTGCAGATACGCATCACGTATGACCGCCAGTCGTGGTATCTGTCCACATCAATCAAGGTGCTTAAAAGCCAGTGGAACGCATCTTTGTGTCAGGTACAGAACATCGACACCACAGGAGTTCTCACGCGCCAGTACAACGACCGCATAGCGTTATTGCTGTCCCGGATAACGGAATGGGACAACAAGCGCATCGGCAACGGACACGCCTTTGACATCGCCAGCCTGAAACGCTGTATGGAGGGTAAGACCTCGGAGAACTTTATAGCCTTCTGCTGCGGCATAGTGTCGTCAGAGAGAGAGGTAAAGCGCAGCGACACCACGCGCACGCACGCGAGCATAATAAAGATAATAGAGCGGTCAGGCTTTTTCCCCACATTCGCGGACATAACTCTGGAGAACATCATGCGTTTCGACTCATGGCTGAAAACGCAGGGCTATTCACAGAACACGGTGTGGTCAAAACACAAGACCATGAAGATGTTTGTCAATGAGGCTGTGCGCAGGGGTATTCTCAAGGAGTCCCCATACGCCACCTTCAAGACCACGAGAGGGAAAGGCAAGGAGGGCAGACCGCTGACACAGCAGGATATGGCTCTTATCCTCGCTGCGAGTCTTCCGAAAGCCCTTGACACCGTCAGGGACATAATGATTGTGCAGTACAACACGGGTCTTGCTTACGCAGACCTCATGAGTGTGGACTTCCGCGACACCACCGACATCAACGGACGGAAGATGCTCGTGCAGCGCAGACGGAAGACTGGTGTCAAGTACTATGTGCCTATCCTCAAGGAAGCGGACGATGTGTTATCCAGATACGGCTATGTGCTGCCCAAAATGTCTTTACAGCAGTTGAACCAGCGGTACAAGCTCGTTGCCATGTATGCAGGTCTGAAAGACTCCGAGAGGTTATGCACGCACGACCTGCGTAAGGGTGCTGCATCAAGACTCCTGAACATGGGTGTGCGCATGGAGGTCATCAGCAAGTATATGGGTCATTCCTCCATCCGCGAGACGGAGAGCCTGTATGCGCGTATGACGGCGGACACGGTAGCCGAAGAGGTGTCAGCAGCACTGGAGTAACGACTCCGCGAAGCATTATAGGAAGCCATAGTCAGCAGCACTGTTGATTATGGCTTTCTTTCTTTTACACCCCAATAGGCTTATCTTTCTTCAAAAAATCTCCAGTATTTTTCCGTTTTCTGTCTGTGTTTTTCGCACAATTTGTGTATTTTTGTGCCGCAAGACACAAAAAGTTTTTGCACAAAAGACACAGAGGGTATATGGCGGACTATAAGTTTTACATGAAGAAGGTGCTTTTTGATGCGCAGGGGAAGGCGACGAAAGGGCAGGAGTATGACCTTGAGCAGGACTTCCCCGGTCTGCGCTACAAGTCGATGAGTGGTCTTAACCTATACGGCAAGCCCACGAATGACTATACGGAGACCTTTGCCGAGACGGAACGTGCGAGGGTATTCATCGGCAGCGACACTCGCGAGCAGACATCGCTCACGCTGACGCTGTACTTCTTCGACCCGCTGAAATTCTTCCCTGTGTCTCCAGAGCCTGTCGGCACAACGCCATACAGCCGTATGGTTGCCAACTACCACAACTTCATGAACACCATATCGGGCTGCGGCATCATCTGGCACGATACCGCGAGAGGCAGGTATGTGTATATGTATCATGAGAGCGCACAGACCATATCGAAGGATATGCTTCTTGACACGCAGTACATAGAGGTGCAGATAAAGTTCAAGAATGTGTATGGTCGTTCTTTTGACAGTGAAGACCAGATAACGATATAAAGCCAATGAAACAACAGGAGTCATTATCAAGGGCGTTATCCTATGCAGGTTGCAGGGATTTGCCCAAACCTTTCAATCCCTCTCTGGGTTTGTTCTGGATAAAGGCTATATGCCTTGTTAAGAAGAAGAGCGGCAGTGAGGAGTATGTTATTTCCGAGCAGTGTGCGTCGGGCATCATCAACCATGTGTGCGACTGCGGCACCATGTCTCCGATAGCCGCCATTGTGCGCATCTATCCGTATATGTACCTTGATGAGGGCATCCTGCGTTCATGCTCTCATGCAAACAGGGAGTTTTTATGTCTCACATACCCTGACAAGGCAGGTTCAATCCTCAATGCTGACAAGGACACGCTTGCGATATTCAAGAAGCAGTATGCCATAGACACGCAGAAGAACAGTGTCAATGGCTATCAGGAGTTCACGGAGCGCGATGCTGTTCAGCAGGCGCAGGACGAGATAGAGCGTAAGGCGCAGGAGCAGAAGCGTCAGGAGGCTGTCATTAACGGCGAGGTGTACAATGCTTCTCAGCCGGAGTATCAGGTGATGGATGTGCTTGATGAGGGTACGGTCATCATTGAGGAAGTTCAGGACATATCAGAGCCTGCGCCGGAGAAGAAGCGCAGAGGAAGGAGGGGTAAGTAATGGGTAAGACTATATCAAAAGAGGCTGTCCGCAAGAAGATTGATGCGGCACTCGCGAAGATTCGCACGGCATTAAAGTCGATACCGTATATCTGTCAGCAGAAGTTTGTTACAGACCTGACGGACGAGTTGCAGTCGTCAGGTATCTTCGAGTATTTTCTGCTTCGGGATGAGGTTACAGACCATGTGTTGTTCAGGCATTTCGAGGTGTTCATCACGTCTCGTGCCGCAGTATTCCACGCCTTTAACGGCTATTGGTTGTCTGCTTCGCAGTACACATCGGGCATTGACGGTCATGCTCACCAGGCGACGCTATACCAGTGGCTTGTTGATTTGTGCGCCATGAAGCGTCTTGCTGACGAGCGTGGCGATGAGGTTGCGGAGCAGTCGTCGGGTTACACCTTCAGGGATTTGCTTGAGGCGGATGAGATTGTAACATGGGCGAACATCATGCAGCCTTCGTGTGTCTTTGCTGATGTATCGGAGGCTTACAAGTCTGCCAATGCGCATTTGGAATGGCTCAACAGGCAGTCTCAGGAGCTTGCGGATGCGATGACAAACGGTGCTGTGGACAGCAGTCTTGCGGATGTGGAGGCGTCTGCTAATGCTTCGGCTATAGACATAGCATTATCAATGGTAAGGGAGGGCAGCGGCAATGATAATACGCAAGCCGGCGAGTGATATATCAGTGCCTATCAATGTGCTGATAAACTTCTCGAAGATTGACGGCACGAAGATAGTCCAGATACGTGATGCTGATGGTGAGGCGCAGAAGGGCGTGTTCATACCCTTGCGCAACAACAACGGGATGTGTATGCGTAACGGCAGGCTCACGTGGATGCTTGTCCTCATACCTCGTCCTCACAGGAAGTTCACTCATATTGTTGCTCCTTTCTCAAGGACGTACAAGCAGAAGGAGCTGATGCGTCAGAGCGGTCAGACCGTAACGACTGTCTCCGGTTATGATGCGCCTGTAAACAATGATTTCGGCAGTGCCTTTGTCAAGGGTCGGCTGTTATGGAAAGACTTCAAGGAGTTGGATGACCTTCGTGAGAAGAATGGAAACAAGAGACTATATACAGAAGGTGGTGATACCTACGGCAGTGTGTGATATATGCAGTCGTAAGTTGAACATCTCTGTAACTCCGGAGACGTTGTTTGCCGACTCCGGTCGTTGTACGGACAACATCAGCAGGACTCGTGCTGTCCTTGTGTTCATGCTTCGCAACAGGTTGGGTATGTCATACACGGAGATAGCGAGGTATGTTCCTGTCAGTACGAGAAGCATTTTGCGTATTGCGGCACGCGCACGTGATATGTTCTCTCTTGACAGCAGTTTTGTATCTCTGATAAAGACTATAGATACGTTCCTTGAGCAAAAGTATTCGTTATGAAGACTGTATTACGTGATTTACGCCGCAGGGCGCGGCATCTTGGTTTGTGTGATGTGTATTCCGCGAAGTGGGATGCCTGTACGACACGTCAGGAGTTGTTTGATGTTGCCACTGATGTGAATGGTATGGGTTTTATTGCCGATGTATGTTCCTTCGGTTGGGGTGGCACCTTTGACACCGATTATCTTGCAGAGACCTATTCGGAGTTCATCAACGGCAGGTACACTCGCAGCAGTGGTGGTTATACCACGCAGTTGTGGTGCAACCATGATGGTGGCATAACAGTGTCTTCCGCTCTTACCTGTGTCCTTAACTGCAAGGGTGTCATCATTGTCCCTATGGGTTTTGTGTGCAGTCTTGTCATTGCTGACCGCAGTGATGTTCAGATAATCAATTTCGGTCGTATCATGGAGTTGGTTGTGTATGGTGGTGCCAGAGAGAGTCATCAGAGCAAGTATATAGACACTATTAAGAACATAGACATTTCGGAATGGCGGAAACAGTAGATGACAGTCTGAAGATAGAGTTCATAACGTCTGACAGCGAGTTGGGCTTGCCTGACGGTGGTGTTGCGGAGGTGGTGTCAGTTTTTGACATGGCTCCTATGCGTGATGTCATCTCCGAGGCGTCGAGGGCTCAGCCGTTGCGTCAGTTATGTTCGTCCTTGCTTTATGAGAATGAGTTGTGTCTGATGTTTTCTGACACCAATGTCGGCAAGACGTTGTTTGCGTTAGACGTTGCGGAGATGATAGCCTCTGGTGTGTCTTTCGAGCCGTATTACTGCGAGACGCTTCCCCAGAAGGTTTTGTATCTTGACTTTGAGATGTCGTCGGGTCAGTTGTATCACAGGTACAAGGAGCGCGTCTTCAGTGAGAACCTTATCCGTGCTGTTGTGAAGCCGTTCATATCGTCGGAGGAGGTGCGTTATTCTGCTGTTGCGAACATCTACCAGTACTGTATGGACAATGACTGTCGTGTGGTGTTCATAGACAACATCACGGCGTTGGGTACTACCGTTGATGTGGAGTCTGCGACGGGCATTATCCTGAATTTGAAGAAGCTCACTCGTCACGGCATCACTGTTGTTGTCATTTGTCATACGCCGAAGATAGATGTTTTCCAGCCGTTATACAGGGAGTCCATGGGTGGTGCGAAGGCATTGGCGAATTTATGCGACAGTATTATTGGCTTGGCTCGCACCCGTAATGGTATGCGTTATGTGAAGCCGTTGAAGACTCGTATGGTAAGGGACGCCGTAGAGTCGGATGCTCTTGACTATTTCTCCATCACTGATGAGCCTTATGTACGTTTCTCCCATGAGGGCAGGGAGACGGAGATGCGTCTGTTGTACGGCAAGAAGCGTCAGGAGTTCTTTTCGGAGATATGGGGTGATGACAAGACGGTTGCCATACCATTGAGGGAGTTGATAGGCAGGATAGTGGGTCAGGATGACAGCGACAAGCCTGACAAGGTGCATAATGCACGCAGCAGGATAGACGCTGCGGTTCGCAAGGGTGTCTTGCGTAAGGACGAGAAGAAGAACTTTTACCTTAACAAGGTATGACTTTAACTTTGGCTTTAACAAATTGAAATATTACGCTAAATGGAAAGGCTTGTTTTTGAATGTGTGCAGGATATTACCCTGCCGGATGGCTCTCCTCGTTATGTGAGAGGTCATCAGTACTCTTTGGAGTGTAACCACATGACAGATATTCATAGTGGCGAGAGGCACAGGGTTACTGCGGAGCAGTTGGCGTTATGCTTCAAGCGCATTGAGCGTGCAGATTACCCTGAATGGGATAGTTCGGAGGAGGCTATAGAGCGCATTGAGAATGGGTGTCATCTTCAGCAGCATGGCAGGGAGAAGGATGGTGATGGCTTGTGGGATGTTCGTCGCATGATAAGGGCTAACTTCGGCAATGATGAGGCATTTGCCAAAGATGCTTCTGTGAGTACAGAGGAGATGCGCATCATCGGTGTCAAGACGTACTGCTTGAAGACGAAGTATGCGCCGTACTGCGTCACTCATTCGAAGCATTATGTAAAAGGCATAGACGTGGGGTATAACTACGTCCAGCGCGTTGCAGACTGGCTCTTTGACACGCCAGATGAGGTGTTGAAAGCCAAGTTGGAGGATGTCTGCGGCTATTCAGAGGTAAAGGTATGGGTGGAGTCAGATGAGGAATGACCTTGACCTTGACCTTAACAATTTAAACTACTCTGCTTATGGCAAATGGCAGTGGCGCAGCAATGACGGGTCTGTTCGGAAAGCATTATGACTATGTCATCGGCATAGACACAGGCACACACACGGGGTATGCCGTATGGTCTGTGTCGGAGCATCGCCTCATGCGTCTTGACACCCTGAAGATTCACGAGGCTATGCGTGCCGTGGAGAACCTCGCAGCATCATGCAGGACAGAAGGGCTGTCCCTGCTCGTGCGCTTCGAAGACGCAAGACAGAGAAAATACATACAGAAACTATCCGCAAAACAGGACAGAGACAGACTGCAAGGCGTCGGCAGCGTCAAAAGAGACTGCTCCATCTGGGAAGACTTCCTCAAAGCATTAGAGATAGACTATGACCCCGTACCACCAAAAAACAACAGAACAAAACTCAAACCAGACTTCTTCTCCATAATAGCCAAATGGAACAAAAGATGCTCCGAACACGCAAGAGACGCAGCAATGCTCGTACTCAACTTCCAATAAACAACAAAGGACATATAATCCATACTAACAAGTGGTCACTAACGGACGGAAATACACCAACTGTTAATGACCACTTTTTTCTTTTATATACATACACAACAACAAATACATTACAACTACTATAATTATACAAATACTATTTATATAAATTCTAAATAACATACACTATTTACACAAATTCTAAATAAAAAGAAAAGAAACATAAAAGAAAAAGGGCTGCGCAGCAACAGCAAGCAGACCTCATCCGCTCTCCCTCAATAGAGGGGCTTAAAAATCTACAATACACAACAAGGACAAGAAACAATTTCTCATAATAAGAAACGTTTTCACACACAGAAAACGGCTTCGTATTATAAGAAAATGATTCTCGTCCGCTCTACAAAAACACAACACAACTCTACAAACACAACACCAATCAGGAAGCATAAAACAACACTCGGAAATCTTCAAAAAAATTTCCGCAAACCAACACAGAAGCATAAGCAAAAATTAAAAAAATCCGAGAAGTCAGAGCAGACGAGAATATTTCAAAAAATTTTTGAGAAGTTAGAATTAAAAAAAAATAAAAAA
>JABUUG010000039.1:9095-14013 GCA_021443285.1 Bacteroidaceae bacterium | reverse complement strand
TGAATACCAACAACTTCCCCAAGGCACAAAACAGGGTGCCAGAAAGCACCCGGAGACATGTGCTGACACCGGTTTGCAGCACTATGACTATTTTGTCAGACTGCGCTTCTGCCCATACATACCGGACTGCCGAAGAAGGCATCCCGAAACACAGATGCTAACGGCTCGCTCAAAGGCAGGTTTGACAGCTAAGAGTGCTAAAAGCGAATGACCTACCTTTCCATAAACAGCGTTTTATACAGAAAACACGGCAAACCATTCCCCGTTCCGACATTTTCCTGTAATTTTGACCGCTGAATGGATGGTCATTCTACAGCCCCCGCTGTTCTGCGTGGACAGGACAACAGTGTTTGAAGCGGCAAGATGATTTCCACGTTAATTCCAAGACAAATGCTTCTGAACTACCTTTTCTCCCTCGTCCCCATACTGCTCTACGTCGTGCTGCTGACGATACTCGACAGCTTCTCGCTCGTCAGGCGGCGGGCGATAGCCGTGGCCATAATATACGGCGCGCTGATATGCGGCGTGTGCTATGCCGTGTCGCTGTATGCGGGCGACCGCCTGTGGCTTTACCCGCCGATGGAGGAGACGCTGAAGGCGACGGCTGTGCTTTACCTCACCGCGAACAGGAAGATACGCTTCTTTGCCGAAGCCCTGATAATAGGGGCTGCCACGGGAGGGGGCTTCTCATTGATGGAGAACATAATATACCTCATCGTGCTGGGCGACGTGTTCACCCCCATGGAGGCCCTCTTCAGGGGCATCGCCACCTCCCTCATGCACATGGGGCTCGCGGGACTGAGCGGCGTGCTGCTGCTGTACATCTCCAGCAAACACACGAAGAAGATATACGGCATCTGGGGCGGAATGCCGCTATGGCTGCTGTTCGTCGTTACGCTGACGCCGTCTGTGGCACTGCACGGCATGTTCAACAGATACCTCGTCATGGGTGCCGCCGACACGATGCTCGTCGTGACATTCATCTCCATAATGATTCTCTTCATGCTGATGTTCAAGCTCAACGAAAGGGCGATATACCGTTTCCTCGACACTTCCGTCTCGTCCAACGTGCAGCTGCTCTCCGCCATGCAGAGGGGGGAGTTCAGCGAGACGCCCTGCGGCATGTACCTCATGTCCGTCAAGGAGCAGTTCCGCAGCGATGTCTTCCTCGACATGCTGTGCTACCTGCGCCTGTCGCTCGAACTGTCGATAATAAAGTCGCGCGACATAATGCTCGCCGAGGCGGGGCTGTCTATGCCGCGCGACCCGGAAAGGGAGGCTGACGAGAAGGCAATGAGCAAGGAGTTCAGCACCCTCGAAAAGCGGATAGGACAGACGGGCAGACTGATTATCCGCCCCCTGATACACCAGTAAACGGGCATCCATAGGTAAAAAAACGGGAGAAATGTCAAGAAAACCGCAAAATATTCTTCCGTTAAAAACAAATATTTGTATGTTTGCACCACTAATACCTACTCATTTTGCGGGATTAAACACTGTTTCGCGCCAGCAACAACCATTTTAGTAATCTACCAATAGGAAGGTGAAGACAGGAAATGTCATAATGACCGTAGTGATTGCCATCTCTGCCGGATACGGGGCTGGTGCGCTCTTGGGAATGCCCATGGGAGGAGACACATCTCTGGGTATCAGCACCGTAAAGAAAACCACCTCCGGGAAGGTACTCAGCGGGGCTGCGAAGGTGTTTGAAGACCGCATCACCAACGACACGGCATTCAAAATACGCGCACAGGCATCGCTCACCTTCATGCAGATGCGGGCAGAAGGCATGCTGGCAGCAGCAAAGATAAGCCGCAAGGCGATAAAGGATGTGGCAGAGCTGAAAGGCTACGCGCGGACACTGGAAGCCATAGAGGCGTTTGCACAGAACGCCGTGGAAGACAGCAAGGAGGCATACAGCAAACTTGAACTCGTGGCGAAGGACAAGAGCGACGGATACTACGAGGATGCGTCGAACAAGACCATCATCAACTTCACCATGAGCGACAACTGCGACAGGTTTATCCACCAGTATGTCAACGCAATAGACAATTTCCTCCAAGGCAAGAGAAAGAGCGACTACAAGATGCTCGCCTACTCGCGCGACCAGTGGTTCGCCTACGACATCACCTCCGGCGCCATCAACAAGGAGCACTCCCCACTGAACGGGAAACCCTTCCTGCTCTCCACCAAGGAATACATGGAGCTGACACGCGAAAACGCAAGCGAGGACTGCATGGCAAACAACAACCTGTATCTGGCCGGATGTATCGCCAAAAGCGGCAGAAGATATGCCGGTAACGCCAGAATCGCAATGGAATTCAGCAAGCTGGAAGAACTCCAGAAGTCTCTCTCAAAGTCTTCCTCCCCCCACCCCGACATCTCCGCCATAGCCCGCAACACCCCCCAAGGCCTGAAAAACACACTACTGAACAGCGTGGTGGTATCAGATGCGGTGGGTCAGGATTGACGGTATTGAAGGGGGGAAGGTCCGGAAGAACCGGAGAAACCCGGAAGAGCCGGGACGACCGGAACAAACGGAACAAACGGAATAAACAGAGTATTATTCCCACAGCCCCATGCAAATCAGGGACACGCGGCCGCGTGTCNTGTCACTGATTTGCATTCTGACAAAATAGTATCAGTCGGAACGGCGACCTCTTCCATTAATAATATAGCCTCTTTTTTCAACATACATCACGATATTGACCCGAATACGCTCCAATCCACTTCGTCCTTAGAACAATTCGTAGGCAATATCGCACAAAATGTGAAAAAAGATTAAAAAATATTTTTTTATCTTATAACACATCTGTACATTTGCAAACGGAAAGAAAAGATTGGATATGCGCACTATGCGCAAATAAGAGTAATGCACACTGTCAGTAGCAGGTGTGCGGAAGAAAAAATCAAGTTATGAAACCAGGAAATGTACTGTTAACATCGGCTATAGCCCTCGCCGTTGGATATTTTGCTGGAGCGACATTTGGAGGTCAGTTGTCGGCAGGAGACTTCCTGCTTGGCAATGTAGGTGCTGCACAGACACACAGCACAATATCAAGGGACATCGAGACATTTGAGGACCGCATCGCAAACGACTCATCGTTCAGGAAAGAGACTCAGGTGTCGCTGAAGTTTATAGAGGCACGCGCGGAAGGTATGCTCGCTGCCGCAAAAATCAGTCGCGAAGCCATAAAGGGCATCAAGGGCATGTCGGAATATGACGAAGTGCTCGCCGAGCTGGAGAAGTTTGCCAGCAGCGCAGTGATGAACAGCAAGGAAGCCCTCAGCAAGCTCGCCCTCGTGGCCGAAGGCAGAAGCGACGGCGGATATGAAAACGCAGCAAACAGGGCGGTGGTAAGCTTCACCATGAGCGACCAGTGTGTGGGTTTCATACACAAATACATCGCCGCTGTTGACAAATACCTTGAGGACAAACCGCTCAAAGACAACGAACGCCTCGCCTTCTCGCGCGACCAGTGGGTGGCATACGACGTTACGACAAGCACTCTCAACGCAGACAACTCGTATAACAAGGAATACCTGCTGTCGAGCGAAGAGCTGCTCCGTCTGGCTGACGGATATGCCGACATCGACCCGCTCTGCAACCATGCCGTAGCCTCGATGGTGAACAAGTTCAAGGACAAGCTCGCCAAGGACCACAAGAGCGAGACAGACATACTTGCCGAGAACAACGGCAACACACAGGACACGACAAACGCTCTCAGCAGTCTGAAGAACGACATCTGCTCAACAGTAGTCCCGGGCGAAAACATCTTCCCACGCGACAAGTCAATGAAGAAGCTGGGAACAGAGGTGGACAACATCTAAAGGAGTTCACATAAAACACAGGAAACACCCATAAAGAGAAATAACGGAAACGGGCTGAGGAAGAAAATCCTCAGCCCGTTTTTTCGTTTGCATATTATCTCAGTCCGGACTATCCCTCGCAGTGGCAGTGGCAGTGATGACGGTGGCGCCACAGCGCATTGGCGAGCAGCAGGATGAGCACGACGGTGCTGGTGATGCCCCACCACTCAAGATCTCCGTGTCCGTCTGCACCGGCAACAGAGGCGACAGAAGGCAGGAACCATGCGGCGGGCAGGAGATGGTCGACGGCGATGCCACAGACGATGCTGCCCACGATAATGGAGAACAGGTATGCAAGGAGCGTGCGTCTGCCCAGCACCTTGTTTATCACGAGTATGGACGCCACGTTACAGGCAGGACCTGCCATGAGCAGAACGAGTGCCGCTCCCGGCGTGAGTCCTTTCAGCATGAGCGCCACGGCTATGGGTATGCTGCCGGTGGCGCAGATGTACATCGGCACCGAGATACACAGCACGAGAATCATGCTGAGCAGGGTGTTGCCCTTGAACACGGCAAACCAGCTGTCTGGCACAAGTACCGTAATCAGCCCTGCAACGACAAGTCCCACGACGAGCCATTTGCCTATGTCCTCCATCATCTCGACAAAGCCGTAGCGAAATGCCTCGCGAATCCTGGCGGCGAAGGTGTTGTGGGAGTGATGGCTGTGGGCGGTGCAGCCGCAGTTGTGGGAGTGTTCTTCGTGGTGAGCGGTGCATCCGCAGTCGTGGGAATGCCCTGACTCGTGGCAGTGTGAGCCGGAAGGTGTGGTGAGAGCGGAAGAGGGTGCGTAACCGCCGTTCGCGGCGTTTACCATCTGCCCACCAACAATGGCGGTGAGCAGTGCGGCTATGGGGCGGATGATGGCGAAGGGGAGTCCCATCAGCGAGTAGGTGGCGATGATGGAGTCGATGCCTGTCTGCGGTGTGGCAATGAGGAACGACACCGTCGCGCCCTTGGATGCGCCCTCACGACGGAGGGACATGGCTGTGGGTATGACACCACAGGAGCAGAGTGGCAGAGGTATGCCGAACAGTGCGGCATAGACCAC
>JABUUG010000039.1:0-9081 GCA_021443285.1 Bacteroidaceae bacterium | reverse complement strand
GACAGGTAGCGGCTGTAGAGCGTGCCGGGAATGAACGAGTGCATGAGTCCGGCAAGCAGGAAGCCCAACAGCAGATAGGGCGACATCTCGTTCACGATGTCGAGAATCTGCAACAGTATGTGTTGTATCTCATCCATAGTTGCCCATGGTGTCAGTGCTTGCGCAAAGCGTTGGGGAGAATGAAGTTGAAGCGTGCGCCCTCCTTATATGTATTGTCGTAGGTGAGACGCGCCTTGATATGCTTGGCATAGAGCAGCGAGATGGTGAGACCGAGTCCGAGTCCGGGCAGGTTCTCATCCGACTGGAAGTATGGCTTGAAGATTCTGTCCTCTATGTCTTTGCTTATGCCGCAGCCGGTGTCTGTAACACTGAAAAGGATGTCGCCAGCCTTGGTAATGGACAGCGATACGGTGATGTGTCCGCTGTCTGTGAAGTGGCATGCGTTGTCGATGAGGTTATTGACAATGCGCTGCACGGCGGTCTTGCTTGTTGTCAGCGTGAAGTCGTCGGAGCCGATGTCCATACTGATGGCTACGCCCTCTGCAAGTTTGGATTTCGCCGACTCTACCTCCTCAGCACAGATGTCCGCCAGAGAGAATGTCGTAAGAACGGACACGAGCTGGTCGGCAGACTCCTTGTAGCAGAGGTCGATCATCTCGCAGGCGTTCTTCAGCAGTTCGCAGATGGTGTTGTTGCTCTCGCAGATGTAGTTCGTAATCTCTACGGTGTCCTCATCGGCAGCCATGTCTTTCAGCAGCTGCGAGAAACCGCTTATGGCGTTCAGCGGTGTGCGCACCTCGTGGGTGATGTGGCGAATGAAGTCGTCTTTCTCGCGGCTGCTTGCCTCCGCCACCTCCTTGCGTTTCTTCATATCGCGCCACAGGATAAAGAACACTACGGCGGCGGCGAGCATGAGCAGGAATGCAGAACCCACCACGATGTACATCTTCTGTTGCGAGACGGTGTTAAAGCGTTCTTTCACTATATCGCCCTGTATCCGGACACGCCGCATGAGCTTGCCGTGGTCGCCATGCCCCTGCTCGTATTCCACAGCCTCGTCGATGAGCTGCATGGCGGTGTCCTCCTCGCCGAGTTGCAGGTATATGTCGGCAAGATGCTTCTTCGCGGAACTCATCCTGCTGCTGTCGTTTACGGCAATCAGGTAATCGTAGTAGCGTGTCTCCCATTTGAGCGCTTTCTCCCATTCGCCTTTTTTCTTGTACAGAAAGCCGATGAGACCTGCTGCCACACTCCAGTCGTTTGCCCACTGCTTCCTCCCTCTGAGCACTTTCTCGCCGTTGATGGCAAGAGTGAGGCTGCGGTCGTAGTCGTTGGTCTTCATCACTGCCACGGCGTTCCATACGGTCATCCTGGCGAGGATGATGTCGTAAGGTTGTTTGGAATCGACAACAATGAGCGAGTCGGAAATACGCTTGTTGTAGATTTCACGGAAGAAACTGTTTGCAGTCGCTATAGCGTCGATGTCTTTGTTTGCCCGATAGCGGTTGTAGAAAACGTCAAGGCTGTCTGCCTTTGCTGAAACGAAAGAAAGCAAAAGCAGGAAAAACAAAAAATGGCGTTTCATGATATGGGGGGGATAGTTATTCGGAGCATTAGCTCCGAACACGGTGGCTTATGGGATGAAAGAAGGCAGAGGGGAGCTACATGAGGTTCCTGTACTTTATCCTCTTTGGCTCTTCACCTCCGAGACGCATCTTCTTGTTCTCCTCGTATTCAGAGTAGCTGCCCTGGAAGAAGAACACCTCGCTGTTGCCCTCGAAGGCGAGGATGTGTGTGCAGATGCGGTCGAGGAACCATCTGTCGTGACTGATGACCACTGCGCATCCCGCGAAGTTCTCAAGACCTTCCTCCAATGCGCGCAGGGTGTTCACATCAATGTCGTTGGTAGGTTCGTCGAGGAGCAGCACGTTGCCTTCCTCCTTCAGTGCAAGAGCCAGTTGCAGTCGGTTTCGCTCACCGCCGGAAAGCACCTTGCAGAGCTTCTCCTGGTCGGCGCCAGAGAAATTGAACTTGCTCAGGTATGCGCGGGCATTCACCTCCCTACCGCCGAGACGCATGGTTGCGTTGCCTCCGCTGATTACCTCATAGACGCTCTTATCAGGGTCTATGCTCTTGTGCTGCTGGTCAACGTATGCGAGCTTCACAGTAGAGCCGACCTCGAATGTGCCGCCGTCAGCCTGTTCAAGACCCATTATCAGGCGGAAGAGTGTTGTCTTGCCCGCACCGTTAGGGCCTATCACGCCGACAATGCCGTTTGGAGGCAGCATGAAGTTGAGCTTGTCGTACAGGAGTTTGTTGCCGTAAGCCTTCTTGACGTCAATCGCCTCGATGACCTTGTTGCCGAGTCGCGGGCCGTTGGGGATGAATATCTCCAGTTTCTCCTCCTTCTGTTTCACGTCTTCGTTGAGCAATGCCTCGTAAGAGTTGAGGCGTGCCTTACCCTTTGCCTGACGTGCCTTGGGTGCCATCCTCACCCATTCCAGCTCGCGCTCAAGGGTCTTCCTGCGCTTGCTTGCCACCTTCTCCTCCATAGCCATGCGGCGTGTCTTCTGGTCGAGCCATGATGAGTAGTTGCCCTCCCATGGTATGCCCTCGCCCCTGTCGAGCTCAAGAATCCACCCTGCCACATTGTCGAGGAAATAGCGGTCGTGGGTTACGGCAATCACTGTGCCCTGGTATTGCTGGAGATGCTGTTCGAGCCAGTCGATGCTCTCCGCGTCGAGGTGGTTGGTAGGCTCATCGAGGAGCAGCACATCGGGCTTTTGCAGCAGGAGTCGGCAGAGTGCCACGCGGCGGCGTTCACCACCAGAGAGGTTCTTCACCATGGCGTCTTCCGGCGGACAGCGCAGAGCATCCATGGCGCGCTCCAGTATGCTGTCTATGTTCCACGCATCGGTGGCGTCGATGATGTCCTGTAGTTCCGCCTGACGTGCGAAGAGCTTGTCCATCTTGTCCTGGTCTTCGTAGTATTCCGGCAGTCCGAACTTCTGGTTTATCTCCTCATATTCGTCCAGCGCGTCCTTGATGGGCTTCACACCCTCCATGACGACCTCCTTCACAGTCTTGTCGTCGTTGAGCAGCGGGTCCTGCTCAAGATAGCCTACGCTGTATCCCGGAGAGAACACCACTTCGCCCTGATAGTCCTTGTCGATGCCTGCAATCACCTTCATGAGTGTCGATTTACCGGCACCGTTCAGACCGATGATGCCAATCTTTGCTCCGTAGAAGAATGAGAGGTAGATGTTCTTCAGTACCTGCTTGTTGTTCTGGCGGATGGTTTTTGAAACGCCCACCATTGAGAAGATGATTTTCTTGTCGTCAGCCATGATGATATAGGGGATTTTTGTTTTATTCGGCGCAGAAGTGCCGAAAGCTAGGGCTTATGGGAAATTGATAAGAGAGAGGACTTATGGAAAGGTTAGAACGAAACCTGGAAACGGAATCTCACGCCGTGCTTGCTGGCATTAGGCAGGTCTGTATATGTGAGTCGGCGTACATACTCCACACAGAAAAGGTTGAAGATGTTGTGTATTCCGATGTTCAGCTCCATGTAAGGGGTCTTGCCCATAATGTTCACGCCATAGGGCCAGAGCAGGGAGTTGTCAACGGCATCCACATAGCGGCCGTTGGGCAGCGGTATGGGGCGGTTCTTCTCCGAAAGCCATCCCCAGTATGCCTTTATGCCTATAAGCTCACGCCACTTGAGCTTCTTGAGCAGCGGTATGCGGTTGAAGAGCTTGCCGTTCACGTCCCATTCTATATCCACATGCGCATAGCGGTCGTTGAGGAACTCCATGTCGTTCATGAGGTTGAACGTGCAGTCCTGCGCAACGAGGGCTGTGTTCACAGGCGGCTGCATGAGCAGGATGTAAGGCACCCTGTTCCACTGTATTCCTCCTGCCGCATAGAGCGAGAGCTTGCCCCAGCTGTTGAGCCACTTGCGGTAATATATAGAGCCTTCGGTGGTGTTGTATCTCTGCGAACCTCCGAGGAAGCCCTTGACACCCATGGTGTGCTTCAGTTCAAAGATAGGGGTGTCCTTATTTATCTTCCAGCGCTGCTTCTTGGTGTTCACCACCGCCTCGTTTGGAGCGTAGCGTATGCCGAAGAAGAACTCGCTGAGGCGCATGGTCGGGAACTCTATATCACCCACACCCCACTGGTCTTCCCAGTTGTAGTGGAAGCGGTATTCGAGACCTCCGAGCTGCTCGTATTCAAAGCCGAGCTTGTGTTGTACGTAGAAGATGCGCTTGTTGTCGGTGGTCCACTTGAACATGGTGAAGATATTGTCCTTGTCGTGTACACCGAAGCGGTCGGACGGAGCCATATTGTCGAATGCGCTTGACACGTATATCTTCCGCTTGGGGTATTCATCCACCGTGCGTTCCTTCTTGTTGAACGAGTAGGTCAGCTCCGCATTGTAGTACATGTTCTTGCTCTTCCATCCCCTTGCACCGTAAGCCTTGAGGAACCACTTCTTGAAGAGGAATGGCGTGGTGACGAAGCCGAGACGCGTGCGCACACCATCAACAAAGTTGTACGACATGAGCGATGTGATGGGACCGATGTCCACCTTGCTCGGAGACGTCTTTGAACCAGTGCCGATGAAGTTGTCGGTTACAATCTTCAGTGCGGCGAGCAGCACACCCGTCAGTGTGCCCTTCTTCATTCCGCTGATGAACGTGCCGAGGTGCTCCTCGCTCTTGTTCAGTTCCACAGTGCGGTGTTCCTCCCAGAACTTCTCATCGCGGCGGCCGCTTTCCTCCTCAACCCTGTCCTTTCCCATTCCGGAGAACAGATTGTCGGGCAAGGGGTCGAAGGAATAGTCCGTTCGTCGCGTGGTGCGGAATGCCACAGCCTTTGGAATGAACTGGAGTATGGACAGCTCACAGAACATATCGTCCTGCGTGAGCACCCATTCTCCCGAAGGCAGTTTCTCGTATTCGAGGTCTATGGTCATGGCGTCCACCCAGTTCACGTCGCTCTTCTTTGGTATGGTCAGCTGGCAGCGGCGCACATGGAGCGAGGTGTCAGCCAGCACATAGAGCGAACCGCGGAAGCCGAAGTCCTGCTGGTTGTTCGGAATGAAGTCGAGGTGTATGCAGCGTTCGTTGCCCACCATGAGCGTGTCAATGATGTAAAAGCGATAGAAGGCAATGGCATTCTTTCCTATGGGCGATGTGAAGGGATATTGCAGCAGACGTATCTGGTCGTTATACAAATCCACATCGGAAAAAACCTCCTCCAGTATCTTGTTCACGATGACACCAGCATCGACGAGGTCGGTTACACCTTCGGTCTTATGTCCCGTCACGGTGTTCCTTTCGGTGTTGGTCTCCCTGCGGTAAGCCTTCTCCGTAACGGTCTCTTCCACATTCACGGGCAGTATGAGTTTCCCGTTCTGGTCGCACACCATGAGCTGGTCGAGATACCACTGCTTCTTTTTCTTGCTCTTCTCCTGGTCAAGCACCGAAGGGTTCACGTCGTTGATGGCGAGCGTTATCTTCTGGTAGTTGTTATACTTGTAGTAGGCGTGGGTCTTCTTGAGGTCGTTTGCCTTGTTGGCGGCAATGACCCTCTCCATCAGCTCTACGGCAGGGTTGTTCTTGCGCGAGTATTTCGACTTCTTCACCTTCACCTCCACCTGCTTCAGATGCTTTGAGTCGGGCTTCAGCTTTATGAGCAGCGTGTCCTTTACCTTAGAATCTATTTCTATCTTCTGCGTCTTGTAGCCCACCGCCGAGAGCGTTAGCTGCTCGCCCTCGTATCTTGGTATGTTGAAATCGCCGTAGTCGCGCGTTACGAAACTCTCTTTCAATCGCTTATAGACGACGCTCACCATCGCAATACTGTCTCCGCTCTCCGCATCGACGACAAGACCCACAAGCCTTCTCTGCAAACTGTCTGCGGGCAGTTTCGGGGAGGCGGCGTGCGCCATCATGCATGAGATGAGCAGCAACAGCGATGCTATTGCCGTGCGCAGTAATATTTTGCTTTTTGCTTCGATAATCAATTATGTTTTTCCCGGCACAATAGTACCGGACACAGTGGTTTAATTTCGGCACAACAATGCCGAGCGATATAGTATGGTTTCGGCACAAAAGTGCCGCACACAGGGGCTATAAACAGATTAATATCAGAGTCCGCCGTTTATGTCTATGACATTGCCCGTGATGTAGGATGCCTTTGGCGATGCGAGGAATGCCACGAGGTCAGCCACTTCCTCAGGTGTGCCGAAGCGGTTGGCGGGTATCGTCTTGCGCAGTGCCGCCTCGTCGAGTCCTTCGGTCATGTCGGTCTTGATGAAGCCCGGTGCCACAGCGTTCACGGTAACGCCTCGGCGTGCCACTTCCTGCGACAGGGCCTTTGTGGCGGCTATCAGTCCTCCCTTCGATGCGGAATAGTTTGTCTGTCCTGGCAGTCCCTTCACTCCGCTGAAGCTTGCCATGTTTATGATGCGGCCGTACTTGTGCACGAGCATCTGCGACACTATGGGCTGCGTTACGTTGAAGAAACCGTCGAGGGCGATGCCGAGCACCCTGTGCCAGTCCTCTTCGGGCATGAATGCCATGACGTTGTCGCGGCGTATGCCCGCATTGTTCACGAGCACCTCAATGTATTCCCCTTCATTGGCTTTCTGCCAGTTTTCTATTGCTTCGTGTGCCTGCTGGTAGTTGCTGACATCAAATTTCATCAGCTCGCCGGTGCCTCCGAGAGCCTCTATCTCTGAGAGAGTCTTCTGCGCCTCGTCGTCGCGGCTGGTGTAGTTTATCAACATGTGGTAGCCTTCCTGGGCAAGTTTCAGGCATATAGCCTTTCCTATGCCGCGGCTTCCGCCGGTTACTAATGCTGTCTTCATAATTTCATTGACTATTTTTGACTATTTATCTATTTGGGAAAGATTTGGCTATTGCTTTATTTCCCGAACTCGTATGTGGTGTAGTTCTTCCCCTTGCCGTTCATGCGTATGCCAAGCAGTTTGTGCTGCTTCAGGTCGGCAGTAATTACAAACGACTTGAAGAGCAGGCGGCTTGCCTTCACGCCTTCAGCCGGCTCTATGGTTATGGTGTTGCCGTTGTATGTTATCACCGCTGCATCGGTGTCTGCCTTCTGCACCTTGCCGTTACCGCCTGAGAGGATGTTGTCCACCACCTTCTGCATCACACCGAAGAGCATTGCAGTCTCGCCTTTCGCCACGCTGCTGCGCTTGCCGCTTACCAAAGTGTATGTCTTGCCCTCCATGAGCAGCTTGTCTGTTTCGGAGAACACCATCGACATCGTGCCGCCCTTCTTGTAGGTGAATGTACCCTTGTCTGTCTGGTTCTTCTTCACTGCGCCTTTGCATACTGTGCGCACTACGGTTGTGGTATAGGCATCGGGAGCTGCTGCCGCTACGGTTGCTGCATTTGTTTCGTATGGGAGCATTGCCGCTGTGGTCATGCAGAGCGCGAACGCCATGAGAATCAGTTTCTTCATAACTTTTGTTTTTATGTGTTATAGAATATATGTAATGGGGGTAACTCCTGAACAATTACTCCCTTTTTTATTTCTTCCTGTTTGTCAGTCTGTATATCGCGGGCTGCACCACCCATGCCAATACCACAGCCGACACCAGTCCTACGAGCGTGGAGAAGCCCACCGACTGTATTGCGGGGTGTTTGGCTATCACCATGCTGCCCACCGATATGATGAGTATCACTGCGCTAAGCAGTATAGCCGTGCGGTGGTATTGCAGTTTGTTGCCTTCCGGGCTTACCAGTCCGTTCATTACGAATATGCTGTAGTCAACACCTATACCGAAGATGAAGGTGGAGATTACTATGTTTATCAGGTTGAAGCCTTTGCCGAAGATGAACATTGCGCCGAGCACTATTATCCAACTGAGCAGTATCGGCATGAATCCGAGCAGCGAGTGCTTCACATTGAAGCCGAAGCTCACGAACAGCACTATCAGCACAAACAGCAGGCTGACCCACTGCAACGCGTTGAAGTCCTCGTTGAGCTGTTTCAGCGTGTCGCGGGTGTAGAAGTAGGTGTCGAGCACCATCATGTTCGGCTGCGTGGCTATTGCCTGGCAAATCCTGTTGTAGTCGGTGGAGTCGGCATCCTGTGCCTCCTCCTTGCACCTCACGTTTGTGAAACAGAGGTAGTCGCCGCCGTAGCTTCTCTCCATGAGCGTGGAGAGGTATCCGTCGGGTATCAGCCCTGCCTTGTAGAGCGTGTCTGGCTGGAAGTCTGCCTCGGCAAGTTCAAAGAATGCCTCAAAGCCATCGGAGACGAGTCCTGCGCCGGGTGCCGTGGCGTTGATGAGCTGTTGCACCTTGGCGAGACGCTCCTTTGTCCAGTATCCCTTCCATGCGTCTATGCGGTCCTGTTGCACGCTTATCGGCACGAGTATGTCGTTTGTGTGCGAGTAGCCTTTCACCAGTCCGATGCTTTGCAGGCTGTCAAGTTTCTCCGCGAGCACGCCGAAGTTCGCTATTGCCTCCTCCATGGTCTTGCCGGAGCTGGCGAAGTATTTCTCCTTGTCGCCCGTGTAGGTCTTGCTCTCAAGGAGTTTCTCTGAGTGCAGCACATTCTCCGAGTCGTAGCCGAGATTGTGCATATTGGCGTCGAAGTTCACGCCGCCGATGCAGAATGCGCCTAATGCTGCAAGTGTCAGCAAGCCTATTACGGCGAGTGCCGCCTTGTTCCTGTCTGCGGGGTATGTGCTTACCTTGTCTATCGACGCCGGTATCCCCTTCGCCTTGGCGGGCAGCATTGCCGGCAGCAGGGCGAGGCAGAAGAACATCGTGCCGGTTATGGCAAAGGCTGCAAACAGTCCGAAGTCGCGCAGAAGGTCTGTATGCACGAACATTATGCCCACGAATGAGCCTATCGTCGTTATGCAGCCGAGGATTACGGGCTTCGTCTCATCGCGCAGCAGGGCCGCCGGATGGAACATCGCCATCGCGCGCGCGCCGTCGAGGTCAAACCACACTCCGTGCTCGCGGGTGATTTTGAAATCGGGCTTGATGACCGCCGCGGCCGCGATGCGTCCGAGACACACGATGAGCTTCG
>JABUUG010000038.1:4423-13709 GCA_021443285.1 Bacteroidaceae bacterium | reverse complement strand
ATGCCCTTTAGCATCCGTAAGTATGCCCTTTAGGTATAATAACAGACATGAAAATGGCCGTAAAATAGTTTTGTGGACTACTTTACGGCCATTTTGCGATTAGGCAATCGAGGATATTACTCTCTGTTTCCGAAAATACGGAGGAGGTAGAGGAAGAGGTTTATGAAATCGAGGTAGAGGGTGAGCGCGCCGAGAACAGCATACTTCTGTACGTCCGGGTCATACTCATCTGCCTCAAGGAACATATTGCGGATTCTTTGGGTGTCGTATGCTGTGAGGCCCACAAATACGAGTACACCTACATAGCTGACAATCATCTGCAGCATTGTCGAGCCGACGAAGATGTTCACTACTGTCGCGATAATCAGGCCTATGAGAGCCATCATCAGGAACCTGCCCATTCCCGACAAGTCCTTTCCTGTCTTGATGCCAAAAAGGGACATTGCGCCGAATGTGCCGGCTGTGATGAAGAATGTCGATGTTATGGACTCCGCTGTATAGGCAAGGAATATAAACGACAGGGTGATGCCGTTAAGAACGGAGTAGGCTATAAACAGCAGTGTGGCGGTGGTTAGCGACATCTTGTGGATTCTTGCAGAAAGCCAAACCACAAGACCGATTTCCGCTATCATCAACACAAATACCAATGGGCTTCCAACGAGCGATGCCATCAGTGCCGGGCTGTTTGCAATAAGCCAGGAGGTTAGCCCCGTTATCACCAAGGCAAGTGTCATCCATGTGTAAACCTTCTTCATTAATGCGGGAAAACTGCGTGCGACATTCATCTCACGTTCGTTCACCATTCTTTCAAACTGTTCGTAATTCATTTTCTTTCTGTATTTTACAATGTTAATGTGATTTTGGGGGAATTCGTTATTCCCTGTTCATTATTCGTTATTCGTTATTCACTATCCTTGACACCACTTGTACCAGCTCTTTAATGTCAAAGGGTTTGGCGACGTGTTCGTTCATTCCTGCTGCCAGCGACGCCTCGCGGTCTTCCTTGAAGGCGTTGGCGGAGCAGGCTATGATGGGGATGTTTGCCACCTTGGGATTTGCCATTGCCCTGATGATTTTTGTCGCCTCGTAGCCGTCCATGACCGGCATCTGTATATCCATAAGAATCACGTCGTATGGACAGTCCTCTCCGGAATCCGCAAACGTCTGCATGTGGCTTACCGCGTCTTTGCCGTCGCTGAGCGAATACACCGTTGCACCGTTTTCGCTGAGCACCATCTCTGCTATCTCACGGTTCATCTCGTTGTCTTCCACAAGCAGTATGCGGCGTCCCTCAAGTGTCGGTGCCGCCGGTTGTGCTTTTGTCGGACTTACACCGGCTCCGTCCCTGCTTGCCACGGCTTTTTGTAGTATTGAACTCAGGTCGGACAGGAATATCGGCTTTGCGCAGAAGCTGGTTACTCCTGCTTCCTTGGCCTCTTCCTCAATCTCGCTCCAATCGTATGCCGTGAGAATGATAATCGGGGTGTCCTCTCCAATCTCCTTGCGTATGCGGCGCACCACCTCTATGCCGTTCATGTCGGGCATCAGCCAGTCTATGATATATACGCCATACGGGTCGTTGAACTCCTTTGCATGGCTTGCCCTCAGCACTGCCTCATGGCCGTACATCGTCCATTCGGGCCGCAGGCCAATCTCGTCGAGCATGTGGCAAACGCTCAGGCAGGTGTCGTAGTTGTCGTCGGCTATGAGGGCGTGTACACCTTGGAGTTTTTCTATGCGGTGGTCTGGCTTTTGAACGGTTTCCGCCAGTTCAAAGTCGAATGTTACGATGAACTCTGTTCCAACCCCCTTTTCGCTCTTCACGGCTATGGTGCCGTTCATCATATCAACGATGTTCTTGGTGATTGCCATGCCGAGCCCGGTGCCCTGTATGCCGCTGACTGTCGATGTCCGTTCGCGCTCGAAAGGCTCGAATATCTTTTCGGCAAACTCATTGCTCATGCCGATACCCGTGTCCTTTACATGGAATTCAAACGTTCCCATTCCCTCCCTTGCACTTTTCTTCTGTACAATTTTCATGCCAACTGTGCCGAGAGGTGGTGTGAACTTTATGGCATTGGACAGAATGTTAAGCAGTATCTGGTTAAGCCGCAGTTTGTCGCACATCACGGTCTCGTCCCTGACATCCACTGTGTCGAAGAACATGTTGAGCTGTTTTTTCTTGATGTCTGCCTGTACGATGTTCTTCACGTCATGCATGAGTTCGGACAGCGAGTTCTCCTTGTTGTCGATGGTTACCTTGCCGCTCTCTATGCGTGCCATGTCGAGCACGTCGTTTATGAGTGACAGCAGGTGGGTGGATGAGGTCTGTATCTTTTTCAGATAGTCGAGCACCTTGTCCTTGTCGTTTGCGTGGGTCGAGGCGAGCGCGGTGAAACCGACAATGGCGTTCATCGGCGTGCGTATGTCATGCGACATGTTGTTCAGGAACCTCGACTTTGCGCGGCTTGCCTGTTCCGACATTGCCAGTGCCTCTTCCAGTGCCTTCTTGTGTGCTTCTTCCCGACGCACCTCGTTGTCAATGTGCTGCGAGGCAAAGAGTACGGCTGTAATAGGTGCATTAAGGTCTCTGTCCAGACGGATGAAGGAGAAGCGAACCCATTTGCCTTCGTCGTTGACAGCCTTTATTGACACCTCCTTGCGCCCTTTCATGCGTTCTTCGAGAGTGCTGAAGTCGGTAAATTCAAGAACTTTGTCGATGAAGTCCTTTCTGATGACACGTCTCATCACTGTCCATACCTTCTCTTGGTTGCCGATTGTTGCATTCCGTTCGAGCGTTTGCTGAATCCTGTCTGGCGGTGTACCTATCTGGCGGAAGTAGTTGCTGGTGGTGCTTATGTAGTAAAGTGTGTTGTAGAGGCCTGCCACATATTCAAGCAGTTGCTTCTCTTTTGAAAGCATCTCCATGGCGTTCTCGACAACTTTGCGGTTCTCCACCTCCTGCCTTACTATGTCGTCGATGCTTCGGAACGCCTGAATCATGGTGTCATCGTCCAGCATGACGGCCTTGAACTGCACATAGTGTATTCCTCCCTTTACGAAAAGACGGTAGCGGTAGGTGTATTCGCCGTTGTTTGCCTTAAGGTCTCTCAATACGTTGTTGAGGTCATGGATTTTGTTGACATACTTGCGGTCTTCCTCGTACACGAAGTTCTGGATGTAGTATCCCCACACGTCCTCGTATGGTATCATGTCGCCCTCCTGTCCTACCGCACTTGCTACGTCAATCTTTAGTTCCTTGACAGCCTCTGCCATCTCGGTCTTGACATCCACGATATATACGTTCACATATTCGTCAGACAGCGCCGAGTTGAGCTTCAGGTATTTATCAATCATCTTTTCGCGCTGCTCTATGGACTTGTGGTATTCCGTTATGTCCTGTTGGCAGCCTCTGAAGCATATGCCCGTGCCCGTGTAACTGTCGTCTATCACACCGCAGGAGCGCACTGTTATCATGCCGCGCGAGGGGTGTCTGAATGAATATGTGGCCTCAGACTTTTCGCCATCCATCATCCTGCTTTGATATTCGCGGATAATGGTGAAGGCCTCGTCGTCAAGGCGGGATACATACAGTGAGTAGGCTTCTTCTGCAGACAGGTTGTGGTCTATGCCGAAGAGTTCTGCCGACACCTCATCAACGAAGAATTTTCCGACACCCTTGTCAACAACTATTGTCCACAGGCCCATCTGTGCCGAAGAAAGCAGCTCCTTATAGTCGAAAGAAGACATTGCCTTTTCCGTGTCAAAACGGTAGGAGTCTATCTCATTAAGGTGCGACTGTATGTCCTGAAATGATATATATACCCTCTGTACTTTGCCATCTTCATCAAATTCCGGGGTAACAACAGCGCGCATCTTGTGTACTTTTCCTCCGTATGGCAGAGCATGACAGGTGTATTCCACACTTGTTTTCAGTTTCTTGAGATAGCCCACAGTCATCATCTTCATAATCTGCTCCGCATCTTCCGGAGAGTTGTGCTGCCGTATGAAGTCGGATATCCCGTCTAACGTCATCTGCTTGCCCACCAGCTGGGGGGAAATCTTGTCGAAGATAACCACAATTGACTCCGAAGCGATTTCAATAACCCATACGGCATCTGAAAAGTATGCCATATTGTCGAGTAAAGCCTTGTTGTAACTGACGTTTCCCGTACTGACCAAATGATTCTTCATAGTATCTTTTTTTATGCGTTTTGACTCTGCCCCTGCTCCTTGTGCATCACCCCGATCCTTGCGAGCCAGCGCAAGGACAATAGGGCGACTATAGCTTCGCAATCTCTTCGGCGGATAAATCCGTTATTTCTGCAATGTCCTCTATTGGCATACCTTTTGCCTTCATCCTGCGTGCTGTTTCCATGGCTTGGGCTTTTGCGCCTTCCATCCTTCCTTCTTCCCTTCCTTCTTTCCGACCTTCTTTCCTTCCTTCTTCCCTTCCTTCTTCCCTTCCTTCTTTCCGACCTTCTATCATGCCTTCTAATCTTCCTTCTATCCTGCCTTCACCGCGTGCGGTTATGATGTTGTCGCGAAGTACAGACACATTGTCAAGGTGTTTGTCGTATGCGGCCCGTTCTGTGCGCGTCATGTGTGTGTAGGCCATCACCTTCTTCGCTTCCTTAAGGCCTTTCGCGGTAGGTGTTTCTGGAATGGTCTCGTTCTTCAGGAACTGTATCCACTCCTGCAGAGGTGTCTTTGCCACATCGTTGAAACCGTTGACCTTCAGTATGTAGTATTCTGGGAAGATGTCGCTTACCTCTGACACTCCGAACTTCTCCTGCTGGAAGGGCGACAGGTTCAGAAGGTCGCCTGTGTGTATGCCGCGGAACTCCGTTGTGCCGTGATACACATAGTCCTCGCCTTTTCCAAGGTTAAAATATACGATGTTTATGCTGTAAATCTTCTTTATGTCGCCGTAGCTCTCGCCGCGTTTGATGCACGAACGCACGAACTCGCTTGTCCCGAAGAGTATGCGCTGGAAGTAGGAAACCTCGCTTTCTGCCTGTACCTCAATGATGTACTTTACGCCTTTCTCATCTTCCGCAGCCACATCCACGCGGTCCTGCTTGTCGTCAGCCCCATCGCGGTTGGACTCGCTCTCTATGATGTGGCTTATGCGTATGTCTTTCTCAAGAAGTGTGGATATGAAACCCTCCAGGACCACGAAATTTGCCTTGTCGCGGAGGAGCTTCTTCATCGCCCAGTCAAAACGGATGTAACGTGCCATATTATAATAATAAATGTGCGACAAATTTACGATAAGCGGAAGATAAATTGGGCGCTGAATGGGTATTAACGTGCTGGGGTTGTGTGTTTTATTGATATTACAAGGCAATTGCCATCCCCAAAGCGCAAAAAGAAAAGGCGGATGTCGCAATGACATGCCGCCTTTATGTTTGTTTGGAATAAGAAAAATTTTTGTTAAGGTCTGAGAACCTTGGGCTGGTCGTTATGCCTGTGCTTCGGGGATTACCGAAACATAGCTGCGATCCTTGCGTCCCTTGCGGAAGCATACTGTTCCGTCAACGAGAGCATAGAGAGTATCGTCCTTGCCCAAACCTACGTTCTGACCTGGGTTGTGGTGTGTGCCACGCTGGCGAACGATGATGTTGCCTGCTGTAACCTTCTGTCCACCCCAAATCTTAACGCCTAATCTCTGCGAAGCCGATTCGCGACCGTTCTTAGAACTACCGACACCTTTTTTATGAGCCATTGTTAATTCCTCCTTAAAATTAAGCGATTACTGATTTGATTTCTACCTGCGTGTACTGGGCACGGAAGCCGTTGCGCTTGCGCGAGTCCTTACGACGCTTCATTTTGAAGACGATTACCTTGTCGCCCTTTACGAGCGGGCTAACCACCTCGCATACCACTTTGGCACCTTCCACTGCCGGTGTGCCTACTGTCACTGCGCCCTCGTTATCTACGAGAAGCACCTTGTCAAATTCAATCTCCTGGCCTTCTACGGCGTCTTTGATGTGGTTTACAAAGAGCTTTTTGCCTTGTTCTGCCTTGAATTGCTGACCGTTAATTTCTACAATTGCGTACATTTATATGTGTTTTTTACGCGTTAGCTCCGACAGGCGGGAAACCTCATAAAGCGCGATTGCATCATATCACTCTTGAATCCACTTATTTGAGCCTGAACAGAATAATCGGGCGCAAAGTTATACATGCCTACATTACAAGCAGGTCTGTGGTCGCCTTTTTTTCGCCATTTGTCGCTTATTTATTGATTATTATTTGCTTAATCAAAGACCGCCGCTGTATCAAAATCCCCCATTTCCCTTATTTGTTATGTTCTGTTTTATCATTCAGGGTTGTTCAGAAACTGCATTTCACCCCCGCCATGAACGTGGCGCGGGGCATAGGATACCCTTCAATAATCTCATATCGTTGTGCAAGCAGGTTCTCGCCCCTTGCCCATAGCTGTACAGTCTTGCAGAGGCGGACGGAGGCGTGGGCACTGAGCAGCGTGGCGCATTCCTTGCGCTCGTTCTCGCCAACAGCAGTGAACAGTCCGGCGAGTTGCTGCAATTGCAGTCCGGCACTCCATCTCGCAGTAGTGTAGCCAGCTGCTACAAAGCCTTTGTATTCGGGGGCCGCAAGCACATGGTGTTTCATGTTCAGGAAGCTGTGGTTGGTGGTGAAAGTCAGGTGTTTTGTGGCGTTCCATGTCGCTTCCACCTCAATGCCCTTGTTGTTTATCTCGCCCGTGTTCACGTTCTTGCGCTCAACGGTCTGTATTATATTGTCGCCCTTTATGAGGAAAAGGTTTATGCCGTAGGAGAAGGATCCGTTGTTCGGGCGGTGATGCCACGCTATCTCGTAGTTCATCAGCCGCTCCGGTCTGAGTTCCTCGTTTGACGGCGGATAGAGATACATCTCGCGCATGGTGGGATTGCGGAAGCCTTTCGCCAGCGAGAGCTTTATGTCGGAGTCGCTTGTGGGCCGTATGGCGATGCCCGCTTGTGGTATCCATTCTGTGCCTGTAACTGTATGGTGGTCAAGGCGTATTCCACAGTTGATTGTGAGCCAGCGGAATATATCCTGCGAGATGTTGGCGTAGGCAGCCGTTTCGTTGTTGTGTGCCTTGCCGCTTTGCTTGTTTTGCGTCGCTATCTCTTCGCCGGTTTCGCGGTTCGTGTAATAGGCATGACCGTAAATGTGCTGGTAGTCTATGCCTAATGTCAGGCGACCGCCTGGGCAGTAGTTGTAGTTTTCATAGGCGGAAACGCCAACAAGGGCATCGCTCGATTGGAATAACCGTGTCTGCGGGGATGCGGAAGGCTGGTCGGCACGATAGCCGTCATTTATCTTGTGCCAGCCGAAAGACGTGTAAACGCTTGCCCCGCCGGAGAACTTCTCGTAGGTGTTTCTCACGCCGACCGATGCGAATCCGCGGGTTATCCATTGGTCGGCCTCGTTCATCGGGGCATTCTCTGCGCCTGGATATGAGGAGATTGACCGCGTTATGTTGAAGTCAATGGTTGATTCCCAGTGGCTGCTGAAGGAATATCCTAATTTCGTGAAACCGCCATACTGCTCAAAGCCCATGTTAGGGCGGTGGTTGTCGCTGCGCATATACTGTGCAGCCACATTTGCCGAAAGTCTGCTGCCGTGGTATGCGTAAGATGCCTCCGCTTGCACTGTGCCGTATGATCCTGCACCGACGACAGCATCAGTCTGGTGTTTCTTGGTAAAAGTGTTGCGCGTCACGATGTTTACCACACCGCCCATGGCATTTGAACCGTATAGCACAGATGCCGGCTGCCGTAGCACCTCCACCCGTTCCGCATACATCGTCTGGTAGTTGTCGGCAATGGGATGCCCATAAATGCCGTTATACTGCGGCTGGCCGTCAACGAGTACCATCACCTGTGCCGCCGTTCCCGACACGCCCCTTATGCTTATGCCGCCGGCGGCACCGTTGGACACGCCGTAGCCCATCATGCCGCGAGATGTGACGAACAGCCCCGGCACGTATGATGACAGGGTAGGGAGTATGCTCGGCTGGTTCTGCCGGGTCAGGGTCTCACGGTTGATGATGGTGAGCGTCATGGGAAGGTGGCGCACATCGGTCTGCTGGCGCGTGCCTGTTACCACCACTTCCTCAAGGTTTTGCCTGTAAACACTATCAGCATCTGCGGCAGAAGGCTGTGGGTCTTCTGCGCAGATGCTGATGGTTGTCAGGCTGCTGATGATAATGGAGCTGAGAAGCCTGGCGGTGTCGTTCATCGTCAAATTATTCCAGAATGATTGGCTTGTAGCGTGGCACGAGTGTCTTCATGATTATCCATGCGAGCAGGTATGCCACTGCGCAGATGCAGAAGATTATCATGTAGCCCGCCGGTTTGCCCTCGAAGCCGAGGAATGTGAAGGCTGAGCCCTCGCCTTCTGCGTATGTGAACAGCATACCGGAGCCTTTGTTGATAAGGAATGAACCTACGCCTCCTGCCATGCCGCCGATGCCCGTTACTGTTGCTATCGCGCTCTTGGGGAACATGTCGCCGATTGTGGAGAAGAGGTTAGCCGACCATGCCTGATGACCCGCGCCTACAATGCCGATGATTATTGCCGGCCACCATGCGGAGTAGTCGCCCAATGGCTGCGCTGCAACGCATACGAGAGGCATGAAGGCGATGAGCATCATGGCGAGCATGCGGCCTGCGTATGGGTTCATGCCGCGCTTCTCGACGAAGTGGGTCGGCAGCTTACATATATAAATGGAAAGGAATGTTACTATTGCGTAGAGCGTCATGATGAGCATCATGCCTGTGCCGGACGAAGCCTTGTAGCCGTAAACGTCCTGGAAATAGCCCGGAGCCCAGAAGAGGAAGAACCACCATACGCCATCGGTGAAGAACTTGCCCACGATGAACGCCCATGTCTGCTTGTAGCCGAATGCCTGTCCGATGGACATCTGCTTCTCCTCTGTGGCATTTTCCTTCTCTGCCTCCTTCTCGTCGTCCTGGTTGATGTACAGAAGTTCCGCCTGGTTCACGTGCGACGACTCTGCCGGTTTGTCATACCATTTCACGAAAAATCCCATCCAGATGAAGCCCAGCGCACCGATGATGATGAATGCCATCTCCCATCCGAAAGACTTTGCCAGTGGCGGAATGATCAATGGTGCGGCGAGTGCGCCTACGGATGCGCCTGCATTGAAGATTGAGGTGGCGTATGCGCGGTCTTTCTTCGGGAAGTATTCTGCTGTCACCTTGATGGCTGCGGGGAAGTTGGCTGACTCGCCGCATGCCAGTATGATGCG
>JABUUG010000038.1:2684-4208 GCA_021443285.1 Bacteroidaceae bacterium | reverse complement strand
CCGCAGACATGGTGGGAATATGCGAAGCAGTCGGTGAAGAAAATCATGGCAGACGCGCAGGTGAAGGGCGAGGACATCAAGGCAATAGGCATCTCATATCAGATGCATGGCCTTGTCTGCATCGACAAGGACAAGAACGTGTTGCGTCCGTCAATCATTTGGTGCGACTCGCGTGCTGTGCCTTATGGCGAGAAAGCCTTCAACGAACTGGGTGCAGAGCAGTGCCTGTCGCATCTGCTCAACTCCCCGGGCAACTTCACTGCCGCAAAGCTTGCATGGGTTAAGGCAAACGAACCGAACGTGTTCGCTGAGGTGGACAAGATTATGCTTCCGGGCGACTATCTCGCCATGATGCTTTCGGGCGAGGTGAACACTACTATATCGGGACTTTCGGAGGGAATGTTCTGGGATTTCAAGGAGAAATCTCCGGCAAAGTTCCTTCTTGACTATTTTGGCTTCAGCGAGTCGGTCATTCCTTCCATTGTCCCGACTTTTTCTGAACAGTGCTATGTTAGTGCTGCCGCAGCCGCAGAACTCGGTTTGAAAGAGGGTACTCCTATCTCATACCGTGCAGGAGACCAACCGAATAACGCCCTGTCGCTCAATGTGTTCAACCCTGGCGAGATTGCTGCTACTGCCGGCACATCGGGTGTTGTCTATGGAGTGCTCGGCGAGGTCAACTACGACAAGAAGAGCCGTGTGAACACCTTTGCCCACGTAAACTATACGAAGGAACTGGAGCGTCTTGGCGTTCTGCTCTGCATAAACGGTACGGGCATTCTCAACGCATGGATTCGCCGCAACGTTGCGCCTGAGGGTATATCCTACCCGGAGATGAACGATATGATGGCAAATGTTCCAATCGGTTCTGAGGGTGTCAGCATCATTCCTTTCGGCAACGGTGCGGAGCGCGTGCTTGAGAACAAGGAAATAGGCTGCTCTATAAGTGGCATAAACTTCAACAAGCACAGTAAGGCACACATAATGCGGGCCGCACAGGAAGGTATCGTCTTCTCATTCTGCTACGGTATGGAGATTATGCAGCAGATGGGTATGGAGCTGAGCAAGATTCATGCTGGCAAGGCAAATATGTTCCTCTCAGATATCTTCCGCAACACCCTCGCTTCTGTATCTGGCGCCACAATCGAACTCATGGAGACCGATGGGTCGGTAGGTGCAGCAAAGGGTGCAGGTATCGGTGCTGGCATCTACAAGGACAACAACGAGGCGTTTGCAACATTGAAGAAACTTGGCACAATAGAACCAGACACCGCAAAGCAGGCTGAATACAAGGATGCCTACGAGAACTGGAAGAAGCGGCTGGAGGTGAATATCTAAACAAACCGAACAACTAAAAAATGAGCGGTGTGGCTGTCGTAGCTACACCGCTCATTCTTTTACGGGAATATGATGGATGAATAAGCAATGGCCAGAAAATCAGACCAACTTATTTTTCATCATTAATAAATATTGCTGTCCGGTAAAACTTTTTTGATGGCATAAATTTAGGGCTGACACTTCTGA
>JABUUG010000038.1:0-1334 GCA_021443285.1 Bacteroidaceae bacterium | reverse complement strand
TACTGGGCTTCGGGGCGACGAATTGTGCTGTTTTGAGTTTTACCGGACAGCAATAATTATAATTGACCTTTACGCCTTATTCTTCTGCATCTTCTGTACCAGGTTCTGCACCATACTTATTGTCGAATGGCTGAGTCCCTGTACACATAAATATGATATAGACTATTGTTCCAACTATCAGTATAAAGTTTATCAGATACCACCAACCGCTCTTGCCTATATCGTGCAATCGGCGCACCGCAACTGCCAGCGATGGCAGTAACGTACCCACTCCCCAAATAACTCGCAGGTACATCGTCCCAAACACAGCCATCGGATTTTGTGCAATGACAGAGTCCGGCAGTCCCCAGAACACATCGTCAAGATAACTGAGGATGAGAGAAATGACAGCTGTAAACAGCCAGAACCACCAAAATTCCGAACGGGTGGCACGTCCGCTAAAGGTCGCATACTTCCGGAAGCACGTTGTAATGGATTGTGCGAATGTCATGGTATTGAAAGTAAAGAAGGTATAGAAAGAAAAGAAGGTAAGCCCCCCAACCATTCCCATATACAATGGTTGATTGGGGGGATTTTTTTATAGATTAATCCTCATCCATGAGGAGTTTCATCATCTCGATGGCAGACTTGGCAACAGGGGTACCAGGGCCGAAGATTGCCGCAACACCAGCCTTGTAGAGTGCATCGTAGTCCTGAGCAGGGATTACACCGCCAGCGATAACCATGATGTCCTCACGACCGAGCTTCTTGAGTTCCTCGATAAGCTGTGGGATAAGTGTTAGGTGTCCGGCAGCAAGTGAAGATGCACCGACAATGTGTACATCGTTCTCCACAGCCTCGCGTGCAGCCTCAGCAGGAGTCTGGAACAGCGGTCCCATATCCACATCGTAGCCACAGTCTGCATAGCCTGTAGCAACAACCTTAGCACCACGGTCATGACCATCCTGTCCCATCTTCGCAATGAAGATTCGTGGACGGCGACCTTCCTTCTCGGCAAACTTCTCTGTTAGAGCGCAAGCCTCGTCGAACATTGTGTTCGAACCTGATTCTGATTTATACACGCCTGATATTGTTTTGATTACTGCCTTGTAACGACCAACAACCTCTTCGCAAGCATCCGAGATTTCACCAAGTGTACAACGAACCTTTGCACACTCAACAGCCTGTGCAAGAAGGTTGCCTTCGCCTGTGCGGACGATTTCCGTAAGTTTGGCAAGTTCACGCTTGCAAACCTCTTCGTCGCGGTTGGCACGCAGCTCCTTGAGGTTCTCTTCCTGCTGCAGACGCACTGCTGTGTTGTCGATAGCGAGGATGTCGATTGGGTCTTCGTGGTC
>JABUUG010000037.1:2526-12068 GCA_021443285.1 Bacteroidaceae bacterium | reverse complement strand
TCGAACCCAAGACCCCAACATTAAAAGTGTTGTGCTCTACCTGCTGAGCTAACGGATCTGGTATGAATGTCCGCTTCATGCGCCTTGCCTCCATGACACTTCGCGAAATTCGGCTGCAAAAGTAGTGGTTATCTGCAAATTACACATACAACAGCACTTGCATTTCTGCATCACATTGACATCAGTCATCAAAACACAGGCTTACGCAAATGCTATCGTATTTTTAGACTGCCTTGACCCCGTGTTTCTTATCTCATCACTCCGCGCTTTGAGTTCTTCACAAAGTTCAGTATGTTATCCACTTCCTTCGGTCTGTCGGTGAATGCCTCCAGGGCGTCTATGCCTTCCTGCAGTGTCGCTGCACCATAGAGGGTGCGGTAGGCATCGTGTATGGCAGTGATTGTTTCGTTGGGGAACTGCCGGCGGCGGAGTCCCACGAGGTTTACGCCACAGTAGTGTGCCGGCTCCTTGCCGACGATAATATATGGCGGCACATCCACCGAGAAACGGCACCCGCCCTGTACAAGACCGTATCCGCCGACGTGGCAGAACTGGTGCACAAGCACACAGGCGGAGATGATGGCATAGTCGTCAATCACAACCTCTCCCGCAAACTTCGTGCTGTTGCCGATGATGCATCCGTTGCCTATGGTGCAGTCGTGCCCTATGTGCATATTCTCCATAAGGAGGTTGCCGTTGCCCACCTGCGTCCTGCCTTTCGATGCAGTACCTCGCGAAATGGTTACATTCTCGCGGATGGAGTTGTTGTCGCCTATAACGCAGAGGGTGTCCTCGCCCCTGAATTTCAAGTCCTGCGGCTTCGTTGAGATGCTTGCCCCGGGAAAGAACTCGTTTCCACTGCCTATCCTTGCACCGTAATGCAGCGTAACGCTGTTTTTCAGCACGTTGTTGTCGCCGATGACGGTATTCTCTTCAATGACGCAGAATGGGCCGATGATGTTGTTGTCGCCTAATTTTGCGTCCGGATGAACGACTGCCAATGGGTGTATCTGGTTCATAAGCGGAGGGGTATATTACGATGGGGTCTATAATATTGGAGTTAAAGGAGTTAAAGGAGTTAAAGGAGTTAAAGACATTACCTGTTTGAAGTTGTTCAGTTATTTGTCAGACAAGAAGTCTTTTGTCTTTAACTCCTTTGACTTCTTTAACTCCTTTAACTCCCCAATTACAATAGATGTTGCTATTATTTGTTCTTCACGATTTGTGCGGTGAATGTGGCTTCCGATGCCACTTGGTCGCCGACAAAGACGTAGCCTCTCATGGTGCTGATGCCATGGCGTGGAGGTGTAACAATCTCCACCTTAAAGACGAGCGTGTCGCCCGGCACAACCTTCTTGCGGAACTTCACGTTGTCTATCTTCATGAAGTATGTGGAGTAGCTCTCCGGCTCTTCTATGGTGTTCAGCACCAGCAGTCCGCCGCACTGTGCCATAGCCTCCACCTGCAGCACGCCCGGCATGATGGGCTCTTTGGGGAAATGTCCCACGAAGAAAGGCTCGTTGGACGTTACGTTCTTCACACCGACGATGCTTGTGGCGTTCAGTGCAATGACCTTATCAACAAGCTGCATCGGGTAGCGGTGGGGCAGCAGTTCGCGTATCCTGTTCACGTCCATTATCGGTTCCTCACATGGGTCGTAGATGGGTGCCTGTATGTCGTGCTTGCGGATTTCCTTCCGCATCAGGCGTGCGAACTTGTTGTTTATGGAGTGTCCCGGTCGTGTAGCGATAATCCTGCCCTTTATAGGCTTTCCGATAAGTGCCATGTCGCCGATGATGTCGAGCAGTTTGTGGCGTGTACACTCGTTTTCCCATTGCAGGGGCTTGTGCTGTATATAGCCGAGATTGGCGGCGTCCATGTGCTGGAGGTTCATCAGGTCGGCTATGTTGTCGAGCTTCTCCTGTGTGGTCTGCCGCTCATACATCACAATGGCGTTGTCGAGGTCGCCGCCCTTTATCAGACCTGCGTCGAGCAGATGCTCTATCTCGCGCACGAAGACGAATGTCCTTGCCGGCGCTATCTCTGTGGCATAGAGTTCGGGGTTGTCGAGTGTGGCGAACTGCGAGTTGATGAATTTGCTGTCGAACGAGCACATCGCCGTTATTGAGAACTCTGCGTCCGGCAAGATTGTGATGCAGGAGCCTGTCTTCTCGTCCTTCACCTCTATCTTCTTGCGTATCACGTAGAAGCTCTTCGGGGCATTCTGCTCCTCTATGCCCACCTCCTGTATCTTGTTCACATACATGATGGCGGATCCGTCGAGGATAGGGAATTCCGGACCGTTCACCTGTATGAAGCAGTTGTCTATGCCCAGAGCGTAGAGGGCTGAGAGGGCGTGCTCAACAGTAGAGACACGAACATCACCCTTGCCGACAACAGTGCCGCGCTTGGTGTCCACCACGTTTTCGGCTATTGCCTCTATAACGGGCTGACCTTCAAGGTCTATTCGCTGTATCTTATATCCAGTGTTTTCAGGGGCGGGGTTGAATGTTACGGTCAGTACGAGCCCGGTGTGCAGTCCTTTTCCGCACATGGTGAAGCTGCCCTTGAGTGTCTGTTGCTTGTTGTTCATGCTATATGGTTACATTTTAACGAATAGTGAATAGTGAAGAATGAATAGTTTGCTGCCGCGATGTTTGAATGTAAACAGTCTGTGCGGTAGCAAACTATTCATTATTCGTTATTCACTTTTCATTATTCGTTATTCACTATTGTCACTGCTGCTTTTTTTTCAGTTCCTCCAGATCCTTGTACATCTCCGGCAGTTTGCGGAATATGGCGTTACACTTGAAGTACTGTCTTGGCTCCATCGGCGGTGTGCCGATGAGCGTCTGTCCGCCTTTCAGGTTTCCCGGCACTCCCGACTGTGCGCCTAACATCGTGCGGTCGCCGATTGTCGCGTGTCCGGCGAAGCCCACCTGCCCGCCTATCATGCACCATGCGCCTATCTTCGTGCTTCCGGCAACGCCCACCTGTGCCGACATCACCGTGTTTTCGCCTATCTCCACATTGTGCGCCACCTGGATGAGGTTGTCCAGCTTCACGCCCTGGCGTATCACTGTCTGTCCCATTGTGGAGCGGTCGATGCAGGTGTTTGCGCCTATCTCCACACTGTCCTCAATGACAACTATGCCTATCTGCGGAATCTTGGCATAGCCCTCAGTGTTGGGAGCAAAGCCAAAGCCGTCAGCACCGATGACGCTGCCCGCATGTATGGTTACGTTGTTGCCCAAACGGCAGCCGTGGTATATCGTGACATTGGGGAAAAGCTCGCAGTTCTCGCCCACCACCACGCCATCGCCGATGTAGGCGTGCGGATGGATGACGCTGCCCTTGCCTATCCTCGCACCCTTGCCTATATACGCAAACGCGCCTATGTAGCAGTCGTCGCCCACCTCTGCTTCGCCGTCGATGAATGCGAGGGTGTCTATACCCTTCTTCTTTGGCATCATCGACTGGTATATCTGCAGCAGCCGGGCTACCGCCTCATAGGCGTTGGGTACTCTGATGAGTGTGGTCTCCACCGGCTTCTCCAGTTCCACGTCCTCATTGATGAGCACAACACTCGATTTTGTCGTGTATATATATTGCAGATACTTGGGGTTTGAGAGAAAGGAAATGGCGCCCTCTCTGCCTTCCTCAATCTTCGCAAAGTCCGACACCATGGCGTTTTCGTTACCCTCGACGCGCCCCTGTATCAGCTCTGCAATCTGTTTAGCGGAAAATTCCATGCCGAAAATTTTGCCGCAAAATTAATTCATTCAAGTTAAAATTGCAAACTTGGGATTACTATTAACTTTTATTAATGATTTAGATGTTATTCTTAGGGGGAGTTAAAGAAGTTAAGGGAGTTAAGGGAGTTAAAGACAAATGTATTAGCACTATATTGATTTCTGACTTCACTCTTCTGAAGAACATAGTTCTCCACTTTCAGTGCATAGTACGAATCCTGTAGTCTATTGTCTTTAACTCCTTTAACTCCCTTAACTCCTCAAAAACAGTCTTTCCCTTAATTCCTAAAATATCGTCTTGGAAATCTTGAAGTTCAGCCCTGGGAACACCTTGAATTTCTTGGCTGCACTCACATAGTCGCCCACCTTTCCGCGCACGTCTGTGACGTCGTTCGTCAGGTCGGTGCCATCGTGTGTTATAAGCTTCGGACTGCCGCCCCAGAAGAGTACGCCGAGGTCAACGGAGAAGGTCCACTTGCATCCGAGGTCAGTACCCCATCCGATTCCGACGTATGGCTTGAAGCTGTTGACGGTCATCTCCGCGCTCACCATGCCGTTCTCATCCGGATACATTATGTATGTCTCGCCGGCTTTGTGCACGACATTACCGCTGGCGTCGTAAACATCATGGGCATATTTGCCTAATGGCATACCCATGTGGCCGTACTGTTCCAGCTTTTCGCGCACCTTCTTGATGGCCTTCGGGTCGAGCATGGCCACTCCGAGAAACTCATTCACATCGTAATACACCTGTCCGTACTCATTGATAGGCACTGTGAAGCGGTCGTACTGCAGGTTGTAGGAGTTCACGGCAAGCAGCGTGGTGGCGTCCTCTGTGGCGTTCACCGCCGTTGCTATCTTCGATGGGCCCCAGTAGAAGCCCCCTGTGAAATACAGTTTCTTCAGGAACTTGCTGTTTATCTTCTTGAACGGATACACATCAACAAGCAGCCTGAAGTTGAGCATCTTAGGGGTGCACACCATGTTGACATTGTCCTTCACCTTCAGCGAAGTGAATTTCTCCGCCATCTCCGCCATCTGCTGGAAGGTGGATGGTGAAATCTCCGAACCATCGCTCTTTATTCCCGACACCGGGAAGTTTATATTAGTGTCGAAGCGGTGCATGGCATCAAAGCCGGCACGCAGCCGCACAATGTTCGACAGCGGTGTTGACACTTCAAATCCGATACCGGTCGTACCGATATTGGCCGACACGTCAAGATGTCTGAACGCCACTCTCTCCTGAGCATTTGCCGTCAGGGCACAAAGAAAGAGCGTCGCTGATAGAAGATAATGTTTCATTCTTTTGGACGATTCTGATAATTGGAAGGGTGTTTATAATTTTAGGAGTTGAATTCACTTCACCACCACCTTCTTCTTGTTAATGATATACACACCAGCGGGTAGATTGTCGGTGTTCTCGCCAGCGGCTTTCACCTTTGTGCCGGTGATGCTGTAGATGTCGCCGGCTTTCTTCACGTCAGCCTCCACCGTGCCGATGGCGGTTACCACGTCGTATTCCTTTTCTGGCAGGAGTATCATCTCGTCGGAAAGGTTTTCAGGCGAGTCTTTCAGGTATGCCGTGTTTGCCGGGATACACAGCACAGGCTCTTTTTTCCATGTTCCCTTTACGAAGTATTCCTCTTTCTCTGTTTTTGCGAGACAGAGCCTGCCATCGTCGGAAACTGCTACGACACGCATGGTGTCCGGGTCATAGATGGTGATTAGCTTGTGTTCGTATGAGTCAACGTAGTTCTCGCCATTACAGAAATACACGCCTGTCAGCTTGTTCACATCGTTGATAGGTGTGGCATTTATACCTGTCAGCTGCAGGCGGTTGTCGGAAGGGTTCGACGAGGTGCACTCGACGATTACCGGTGTGCCTGAGCTTATCTCTGTGTCGGTAACGTCTTTCAGCGAGGCGTAGCCCGGCTGCGACTTGTTCACCGTATATACTTTCATTCCCGGCGAAGCCACCTTGAACGAGAAGCCGGCATAGAACGAAGCGTAGTACTTGCCGTTTGCCTCTATGGTCGGACGTATGCCGAAGAAGTTATCGTCATCGTCTTCCGACACAGGGAACACCTGCCATGCTCTCAGCTCCAAGGCATAGTTCTTGTCCCATTTCTGCAATCTGCCCCTCGCCACTGTCAGGTCAGTCTCCAGATCGCAGAGATACAGTGTCATGCCGCTATCAGTGGCGTAGCACTGGAATGCGCCGGTATTTCCTAATTCCAAAAGCTGTATGGGTCTGTTTATGCGGCTGTATGTGCTCATGCCCTGGGTCTGGAAGTCGTAGCCGTCGCCTATGGGCTTAAAGTAGATGACACACTGTGGGTCGGAGATGCTCGACTTTCCCTCCTCCAGCCATGGCACGATACCAGCAAGATTGGCGCTCATGGTTTCCGGGATTATCTTCACGTAGCTGCTCTGCACATAGAGCACACGCTTCGACATATAGTTTCTCACCCTGTAGAATCCCTCTTTCACTTCTCCCTGTGCGTAGCACGACAGAGAGATTAATGCAGATAATAAAAGTGTAGTAATTCGCATGTTGGATATTTTATTTTCAAGAGTAGTTAAAGTGGAGTTAAAGTGGAGTTAGGGTGGAGTTAAAGTGACAAATGTATTTGAAGCCCCAAAGCCATTGTCACTTTAACTCCCCTTTAAATTCTCTTTAACTTCCCATTAACTCCCCTTTATCTCCATATTAAAATTCGTGTAAGTCAAAAGAAAGGCGGCAGTCAGAGTTTGACATACCGCCTTCACATTTACGAGATTTCAATTAGAGTCTTATTGTGCGATACAGATAGAAACGCGGTTCAGGTCGTTAATGTCGAACGGCTGCTCTGTATCACCCTTGTAGGCTGTTGTGATGCGGCTTTCTTCGATGCCATTGTCTACAAGATACTTCTTCACGATTTCAGCACGCTTCTGAGAGAGCTTGAGGTTGCCGGCTGGCTTACCAGTGCCCTTGTCAGCATAACCAGTGATTTCGCACTTGGTCTGTGGGTACTTCTTCATGTAGTCGAGGATGTCCTTTGCGCGGGCCTCTTCAGCAATTGTCAGACCGGTGCTGCAGATTGTGAAGAATATTTCGCGGCGGATAGGAGTAACTTCGAGAGACTTGTCAACAACCTTCTTCTCAACCACCTTCTCAACAATCTTGTCAACGTAGATTGTCTCAGGAGCTTCAGGAGCGATAGTCTTCTTTGTGCAGGTCTTGCCGAGGGCGATCTTCACACCGGCGAGGGCGTTGAAGTACCAGTCAGCATTCTTTGCGTGCTTTGAGTTGTAGTGGTCGCTGAGGCAGTTTGCGTTAACTTCGAGACCTACGTTTACGCGCTTGCTGACCTTGAAGTCAACCATAACACCGGCACGTCCCTGAACGAACGCCCTTGTGCCGTCCCATACGTGACCGAGCACCTGACCGTTGTCGAGCTTCCAGTTCGGATACTTAAGGCTAATTTCATTCGCAACATCCACTGCACCGTTGTTGAATGCTATGTTGGCGCCTACACCGAGGTATGCGCTGATGTCAACCAGACGGCATGGGTTGAAGCCGGAGATGAGGTTGGAGAGGTTGAATGTAACATCGAGGTTTGGTGCCACATAGTTCCACTTCCATGTATATTCGAAAGGAGTGCTGGCGAGTCCGTAGTTACCTGTCAGACCGGCCTTGCTCTGCCATGCATTTACACCGAGGCGCAGACCTACCACCTTAGAGAAGTTGTAGCCTACAAGAACCTGAGCAGTTGGAGAAATAAGGTCGCCGAAGCTTACCTCACCGAGGGTGTACTGGGCACCTCCCTGAACGCCAACATACCAGTGTGGCTGGAACTCATACACAGTTTTCTCCTTACTCTGGGCATTAGCTGTCAGAGCGCCTGCGATGAGCATTGTTGACATTAATATTGTTCTTATTTTCATAGATTCTGATAATTAATGTTTTTAACCCGGTTTTAGAATACTATTACAGCTTCTGGACGTAGTATGTGTTCTCTGAAACATTTCCGAAGAAGTCGAGAGCATCGTATGTAAGCTCATACATACCAGAAAGTGGGAGTGCGGGTACTTCTACCATATTGATGTCCTTACCGTCTTTACCGAGGCCGACAACTCCCTCCCAAATGGTCATACCTGTAGGAACATGCTTAACCTTGAGGTACTTCAGATATGCTGGGTTGAGGATGTCGTATGTCCAAGATGTAGGATAAAGTTTGAGGCTGCTGCCACTAACTACAGTTGGAGCAGAAGACATTGTAGAGAGGTGGTGGAACACGTTGTCTTCGCCGCTGAAGAATGCTATTGGCTGGAGGTAGTAGTTGGCATTGTCGAGACGAGTACCTATGCCATTGAGAGTCTTGTTGATGAAATCGATGAGCTTGTCTGCATTCTTAACAGCGCTTGAACCCTTGGCATCGCCAATGATAGTCGCAGCCTTATCTGTAAGAGCCTTCTCAATCATTGCAATTACGCCGTCATTGTCCCTATTGATAACCTTTGCTATTTCTACTGCAAGGGCATGACCTAAAGTACTATTCGTCCCGTCTATTTTGATTGAACCGATAGCGAATGGGGTGCTTCCAACGTATATCATACCAGATATTGTGCTACCATTGATATCAAAATCCTGCAATGTAACATCTGGTATTGTACCATTGAAGTCCAGTTTTCCAGAGAACTTGTTAAGCAGTTCTTTGATGTATGGGAGGTTGCCCTGTACAGTACCTTTTGTATATTTCTCGATGTCAGTTGTGTAGCCGAGAGGTCTTACTGCGTTTGCGGCAAACATATACTGAGACACTACAGTTCTGTCTTCGCCCTTTTCATTCTGGTATGTGGCAGCGAGAGCGTATGCAGGAACATTAGCGTGTGTGATAGCAGAAGCCAGCATATCCTTAGCAAGCTGCTTCAGACCGCTTGTAGAGTGCTCCTTGAGGATAGTCTTAATGTCCTTGGCAATAGCCGTGAGGTCGCCGAAGTGTACGCGGTTAGCCTCAGCAGTAGCCTTGTCATTGTAGAAAGCGGCAGCCTCCCAGATGTATGTGCCGGCAGCGGCGCGGCTCTTAATCTCGCCAATACCTGCAATCATGTCAGCACTTGAAGCAACCATAGGGTTGAGTGTAACAGGAGCCGGATTGCCCTTTGAGTCGATGAGTTCCAGCTGGGCAGCAGAGAAGTCGTTGCCAACTGGGTTGAGAGTAACATAAACCTTACCAGCTCTTTCTGTGAAGAAAGGCAGCTGAGTGAGGTCTTCGCCATGGAATGTGGTCAATCCTGCAGTGTTCTCACCCACATAAGAAGCGAGGAGTGTAGACTGGATACCACCGAGGTTGATGTTGAAGTCTGCGAGTACAGGAGTTGTGCAAGCCTGAACCTCCATGCTTGTAATCTGGCTGTTGATAGCGTTCTGGAGGGTTGCGAGTGCATCACCCACTGAGTCAATCCTTTCATTAAGACGAACGTCCAGTGAGTCAGCCTTCTTATCTACAGCGGTGATAAGCTGGCGCAGTTCTGGAATAACATTGTCAAAAAGATTCGCAACATCAGTTTCTATAGAATCAACTCTTTCTTCAAGAACATCCTGAGCTTCCTCAAGAGTGGCGAGTCTTCCGTTGATTTTTACGATAGAGTCATTGATGCTAACGATGTTACCTTCGATAGTGGTGATTTTAGTCTCAGTGTAGTTCTTCAGGTTGTCAATACGAACATCGAGACGCTCGGTTTCATCCCACAACATGTCAATCTGTACATCTTGACTATTGTCTTTAGCCTTGAGCGCATCAA
>JABUUG010000037.1:0-1922 GCA_021443285.1 Bacteroidaceae bacterium | reverse complement strand
GAGTAATCCTATAGAAGTACTGGAGTAATCCATGCCCGATTACTGCAGTAATCCTAATGAAGTACTGCAGTACTTTATGCCCAAAGTACTGGCTAAAAGGCATACTTATGTATGCAAAGTGGCATGTTTAGGGGTGATATGGGACTCACATACAGCCTTGTGCAATGTTAAGAAAACAAAAATGTAGGGGACATTCTTTCGCGTGCGTGTGCGCAGAACATTAATATTATATACTTTTGCGCGCTAATAAAAATAAAACAAGAAGCACGAATGACGGAAAAGAAACCAACGGCGATACTGCTGCTGCATTGTCCCGACAGGCAGGGCATCATCAGCGACATAACGAAATTCATTACAGACAACAAGGGTAACATCGTCTATCTCGACCAGTATGTTGACAACCACAACGGGGTGTTCTTCATGCGCATAAAATGGGAAATGGACGGGTTCCTTATACCGAGGGACAAAATCTCCGAGTTCATCGACACGCTGTATGTGCAGCGCTACGACATAACCTACCACCTTCACTTCGCCGACGAGCGTCCACGCATGGCTCTGTTCGTGTCGAAGATGAGCCACTGCCTCTACGACCTGCTCGCACGCTACAAGGCAGGGGAGCTGAAGTGCGACATACCCTGCATAGTGAGCAACCATGAGGACCTGCGCTATGTGGCAGAGCAGTTTGAGATACCCTACTATGTGTGGTCGATAAAGAAAGACCATTCGAACAAGGCGGAGGTGGAGGCTGCCGAGATGGAACTGCTACGGAAGGAAAAGGTAGATTTCATAGTGCTCGCCCGCTATATGCAGATTATCAGCGAGGACATGATACGGCAGTACCCCAACCGCATAATAAACATCCACCACTCGTTCCTGCCCGCCTTCATCGGTGCTAAGCCCTACCACCAGGCGTGGGAGCGCGGCGTGAAGATTATCGGCGCCACGAGCCACTATGTAACGACAGAGCTTGACGCCGGCCCGATAATAGAGCAGGACATAGTGAGGATAAGCAACGGCGACACCCCCGACTCGCTCGCCATGAAGGGCCGCGACCTGGAGAAGATTGTGCTGTCGAGGGCAGTGAAGAAGCACATATCGCACAAGATACTGACGTATAACAACAAGACGTTTATTTTTAATTAAGTGGAGATAAAGTGGAGGTAAAGTGGAGATAAAGTGGAGGTAAAGGGACAATAGCCCTAAACCACAAAGGCACATGTCACTTTAACTCCTCTTTAACTCCACACTAACTACCATCTAACTCCCCTTCAAAAGAAGATGCAGATAGCAGTAGTAGAATACAACGCGGGCAATATATTCAGCGTGGTGAACTCGCTGAGGCGGCTTGGCATAGAGCCTGTGCTGACGCATGATGCGGAGGTGCTGATGAGTGCCGACCGCGTGCTGTTCCCCGGACAGGGTGAGGCAGCGACGACAATGGCATCGCTTAAGGCAAACAGGCTCGACGAGGTGATACGCGGACTGAAGCAGCCCGTGCTCGGCATATGCGTAGGGCAGCAGCTGATGTGCCGCCATTCGGAGGAGGGCGATGTGGACTGCATCGGCATCTTCGATCTGCCAGTGAAGCGGTTCTGCCCGAAGGTGCATGAGGAGAAGGTGCCGGCAATGGGATGGAACCAACTGCGCAACATCAAGACCCCGCTCTTCGACGGGCTGAAAGACGGTGAGGACTACGCATACTTCGTACACAGCTACTATGTGCCGCTGTGCGAACACACCATCGCCACCGCCGACCACATACTGCCCTACAGCGCAGCCCTGCACAAGGACAACTTCTACGCCACACAGTTCCATCCCGAGAAGAGCGGAAAAGTGGGGGAAAAGATACTGGAGAACTTCTTAGCCATGCGCTGACGCACATGGAGCGGGGGACGGAAGAACCAGAAGGAACGGAGGAACCG
>JABUUG010000036.1:19933-29528 GCA_021443285.1 Bacteroidaceae bacterium | reverse complement strand
TGGTGTTCTTATAGTGGCCTACACTTGCACCGATTTCCCATGCCCAGTCCTTCAGGGCGATAGGCTTGCCGGCGAGTGTCGCATCGTAACCCACGTTCTTCAGCTTACCGGTGTTAGCCCAGTTGTTCTCGTGGCCTGTGAGGAAGTTGAGCTGCTGGAGGGTAAGAACGTCTGAAGTGTTTGACGTGAAGAAGTTGAAGTTTGCGCGGATGCGGTTGTTAAGGAACTTAGCCTCTAAGCCCACGTTGAAGCGCTTGGTGGTCTCCCACTTAATCTTTGTGTTGCCGATGCCTGAAAGGCTAAGTCCGGCGATGGAGTTAAGATAGAGGGAAGAGCCGAAGTAGCTGCGCGCTGCGTTTACGTTGATGTTGTCGTTACCGCTGACATCATAGCCGATGGTAAGGAGGAGGTTGCTGACAGCCGGGGTCTTTGGGAACCAAGACTCGTTGGTGATTACCCATGAAGCCTGAACGGAAGGGAAGAGTCCCCAAGGCACTCCAAAGAGCTTCATGCCGCCATCAGCCTGCTTGCCGAAGCGTGAGGAAGCAGAGGCAGTGAGGTTGAACTGCAGATAGTAGCGGTCGTGGAAGCTGTAGTTTGCCTGGAGATACATGTCGAGGTTTCTCCAAGTCTCGTCAATACCTGACACCTGTGGGTTCATAAGAGACGCGCTCATGAACGGAGTCTTATCGCTACCAGTGTTGTAGCCGAGCTGTGAGCTGCTTGTATAGTCCTCAAAGTTCATGCGGAAGCCTCCGAAGACATTCACGGTGTGGGCAGCGTAGCGAGTGCCCCAGGCAAGGCGGGTGTCGCTGTGGATGGAGTTCTGCTTAGAGGCGAGAGACTGCACCTGGTTTTCGCGAGTGCCGGAAACGGAAGTAACGTAGTAGCTTGGCACACCGTTTACAGGAATGTAGTACTTGTTGTTGGTATTGACAAGCGTGTAGCTGAAGTGTGTGGAGAGCACAAGGTGCTTGTTGAACGTCCAGCTTGGTGTGAGCGCAAGGTTGAGGACAGAGTTCTCGAAGCGGTTCTTGTTTTCAGACTCAGCATACTCGTTGAGCGCATACGGGTTGGCGAGGCGGTAGTTGTAGTTCGAGAAGGTAGAAAGCGCCTCGTCGAGGTATGACTCGTCGTTGATGTCAAGGAATGTTGTGGAGAGCTTTCCGTTACCGTAAGAATACGGGCTCATGAACGGTGCCTTGACGTATGCGAGGAACGATGGTGCTGTCGGGGTGCCTTCGTCATAGCCCTTCGGCGCACCGTCGTCGCGGATGTTGCGTGTCAGGTTAGAGAAGGATGCGTCGAAGCGTACCTTGAACTTCTTGCCCAGATTGATGTCTGTGTTGAAGCGGATGTTCAGGCGGTTCATGTTGTTGCACTTCAGGGTGCTGTTTGCGGAGGTATAGCCGAAAGAGAGGTTATACTGGGCGATGTCATCACCACCCTCCACCTTCACGCCGTAGTTCTGTGTGAGCGCAGCGCGGTAGACGTCCTGCTTCCAGTCGGTGTTGTTGTGGTACTGGTTGTAGTAGTAATAGTTGGGGTCGGCGTTGAGGAACTTGAAGTTGTTTATCTTTGTTCCTGTCGTCTTGAGCATTTCAGAGGCATAGCCGCGATACTGCTCTGCGTCCATCATGTCGTAGAACTTAGGCTTTGTGGTAACGCCTACGGAGACGCTGGCGGTGATGCGTGTCGCCATAGACTTTGAACGCTGTGTGGTGATTATGATGACACCGTTTGCGCCACGTGCGCCATAGAGTGCAGTACCGTTGCGCATTACCACAACGTCCTCGATGTCGGCCGGGTTGATGTTAGAGAGCACATCGTTCACGAAGCCGTCGTGGAGAAGCTCCCTGCCATACTGCTGTTCGAGGATTACACCATCGAGCACAACCAGCGGCTGGGCGTTGATGTTCAGGGAGTTCAGACCCTGGATGAATATTGTCGAGCCAACGCCGGGGGTGCCGTTGTTCTGCATGGAGTATGCGTATGCGCCCAGCTTGTTCTCAATCTCTTCCTTGATGTTTATGGCGTTGCTGTACTTGAAGTCGTTGGCCTTCTGGTTAGCCATCACGTTCACCTCCTTCTCATAGTCGGCGGTGAAGTCTGTAGCCAGCATCTTCACGGTGTTCTGTCCTTCGCCCTCTGACAATCCCACCATAACATCGTTATAGAACGGGTATGAGACATAGATGGCAGAGGCAAACACCGGCACCTTTACGCTGTATTCGCCATTGTCGTCTGTCAGTCCGCTGTATCCGTCTATGCCGTGTGCTGCCACGATGGCGCCGGAGATGGGGTCGCCCGTAGAGGCGCTGACCACCTTACCAGTGATAACACGGGTTTCATAAACCTTCTTCTTCACCTCACGCTTCACAGCCTTCACTTCCTGTTGTTCAGCGGTCTGGTCGTCCTGCGCATACGAGAGGGCAGGACATGCCATAAGCAGTGTAAGTCCGTATAAAATATATCGTTTCATATCTGTTTACAATTTAATTTATGGATAGACTGTTCATTATTATTCATCATGAGGTTTGAACACGATACAGTCAAGACGTAGTGTACGGTTGGCTGTCTTTCCAAACGCAGAGGATCCGACATAACTCTGGAAGAGCAGCTTCACCTGTGGCTCGCTTGTCTCGTACGAACATGTTGGGAAAGTAACTGTTCCGAGCAGAATGGAGTCAACCTTCTCCGGGTCGTTGGTACGGTTTGCGCCGTACACAGCAGCCTGCGTGTAGTTTGTGGTCGGGTTTCCGTTCTTGTCGAGCACCGGGTATTGCAGTCTGCCGTCCTTGAGGTTCACGTAGTACGCCGTACCGTCCTGTGCGTGGCACTGGAGAGCGCAGCGGAACGTGATAGGCAGTCTCTGCTCGAATGTGGCGAGGGTGTCGCCTGCCATTGCCGGAGCGAGCACCACATAGACGTCGTATGGGACGCCCGAAAGCACACCGCGGACATCAAACAGGGCCTTGCTGAAGTTTGAGGCGCCGCTCGGAGCAATCTCATAGTAGGCGTTTCCTGACACCTTGCCGTAGAACGGGTTGTCCGTAGGCACCTGCACAAACTTGCCGTAGCCCGTGTCGCCGCTCTTGTTGGTGCTCGACTTCACGTTGAGCGAGTCGAGTGTCTGCGAGCTTTCACCCTCCATGATAATATCCTTGAGGAAGGTGCTCCTCTTCGGGAAGTTCCACTTATTGGCTACGTAGAGTCTGCCGTTACTGCAATCGTAAGGTGTGTTGACGCTTGGGCTGAGCACACCGTTTGCGCCGAACGGGTCGTTATACTGATAGTACTTCAGGTCGCTGGAGCCATACTCATATTTGCGTCTTTCGTATGAAACCGCATTGGTTGACATCAGGGAGTCGCCGGCCGAAGCGGAGCCTGCCGTGAATATCTGGCGGTTGTTGGTCTTGCTGAAGGAAGTACCCCTCAGCACTGCCATACGCGGGAAATGATACTGGAACGAGTCGCGCTCGCCCACCTTCTCGTCATAGACATAATAGTTTGAATACTCGTTGACGAGCTCATCCCACACACTGTTGTCAGGCACTGCCGTCCAGTATGTGGAGTCCTCGCTGAGCATCAGTGCGTTGAGGAATTCCCTTTCCTCAAGCAGCTTGTTCTCGATGTATGTTACGGAGTCGAGGTAGTGTGTCTTGCCGTCGATGATTTCTCCGGGAACAGAGCTTGCAGAGTTCAGCTTCTCTATATTGAAATACTTGATGTATCCGGCGACGCTGTCGATGTCGTCCGCCTTCAGCATCTGCTCATACACATTCGGCTGGAAGTCAGCTATTGCATTGAGCGTGAAGACAATACCGTTGTTCGTCGGCTGGTTTGAGGTAAGGTACTCGTGTCCGGCGAAGGTGTCGCGTGTGAAGCTCACGTTCTTGCCGTTCATCATGCGTATTGTCGTGTCTGGCATTACGCTCGAAACGGAATAGTTGTAAAGGGAGATGTGGTTCTGGATGAACTCCTTTATCGTGATGCAGTTCTTGTCTTTCACACCTTCTGCCTTCTCCTCTTTATACAGGCGGATATAGTAATCACGCATATCGTCTGTAAGCGCGCTGTTGTTGGGGGCGAACACCGTGAAGACCTGGCTTCCGCTGAGTGCAGCGTCGTAGTTTGTCGCCTCCAGCACCTGCTTGAAGTTCGACAGTGTCGGGTCGTCGCAGATGTTCTGCCACAGGGAGCCGCTGCCCAACTGTGAGACAGAATAGTGGTCGTTCCATTTGTCGGTGCAACCAGTCAGGGCGCCGATGAACAATGGAACTGCTAATATGGCTTTATAGAATTTCATGATAGTCTGTATATTGTGTCTTATATGTTATTGAATTAGGAGATGGAGGGAGATCCTGCATCTCCTGATTTATTGACATTAAAGGTTAGAGGTCGTCCTCCGTCTGTCCGGATGTTCCGCCCACACCGTAAACGCTCTTCGGCACGAACTCCAGGTAGTCGAGCATGGCTTCCTTGTTGCTTGCGTTTCTCTGCGAAACGTTCTTTATGCGGAGCGTGTGTGTCTTGTTGAGGTCGTCCTTTGTAACGGTTACTGTACAGAGCACCTTGCGCACTGTTGAGGCCTGGTCGGCGAAGCGCTCGCCAATCTTTCCCTTGGAGCTGGTGTGATATACAGAGAACGGGCCGCGGTAGTAGCCTTTGTTCTTCAGGTTCTTGAAGTCGGCCTGGCGCTTCTCGTCGTCGTCGCGTATTGTGGAATAGGTCGGGAATGTGGAGCTGCCGTAAATCTGCGCGTCGCTGATACGGATATCCATGTTCAATGGAATGCCCTGTGCCACGCCGTCATAGAACACCTGCACTGCACCACGTGAGGCGCCCTGTGTAGGATCCATCGGCGCGAAGCCGAGGCGTATCTGCCAGTCGCCCTCGAACGGGAACGGAGGGAGGTTGAAGGTGATGTCGAACACACCGTTTGCAATCATCTCGTCGCCGAACATCGAGTAGTAGTTGATACATGGACGGCGATAGAGGAAGTGTGCGTCGGTACCGGCGAGTACCACACCCTTCAGATAGCCTGCGGGGAAGAAGTAGTTGAAACCTATGTCGCGGTCGGTGATGTTCTCACGGTCTGTACCGCCGTCACCCTTGTCGAAGTTACCCTGCATACGGATGTTGTTGGTCATGATCTCCGGGAAGATTGTGGAGAAGTCCATGCGGATGCGGTCGTTGTCGATGGTTTCCTGTGTGGTCTTGTCGAATTTCAGGATGTCGCTTACATAGAAGTATATGCCGTTGATGGCGTCCACTGTTTCTGTCGGGTTGTCAACCTTCACGCCGCTGATGCGGTAGTTCTCGCCGTCATATCTGCGGTTGATGTAGTAGCCTGAATAGACATCGCCTCCCACCCATTTGCGGTTGATGAGGTGCTCGCACTTGATCATTGTGCCCGGGAGCATCGTTGTGTACCAGTCTATCGGGTTTGCATAGTCGGGGTCCACACAGACGTCCTCGCGCACTGTCAGGTAGCTGAGCGACTGCACATTGCGGTCGAGCAGGTGGTATGCCATGAAGCGGTAGAGCGGGTTCTTTGGGCTGCTGAGGCTGTCAAAGCCGTGGCTCGGTGTGCCCATATCTTCCGGATACATCGGGTCGTAGATGGAACATGCGAGGTCGTAAAGTCCCCTGAGGTCTGACACCTTATGCTTCTTCTGTAGCACCTCATCCTTCACGACGAATGCGGTGAAGCCGTAGAGCTTCTCTTCCGGAGCGATGGCGCGCTCCTTGATGCTACCACCCGTGGTGTAGGAGATAGCCTTCACATAGTCGTCCTTATTGTAGCTCTTGTCGCGGATTACGGTGTCGAGCAGCATCTCCAGTCCCGTTGCCTCGAGTGCCTTTGCGAAAAGCTGGGCTTCCTGGTTGTCCCTCAGCATGTTGGCGATAGAGTTCACTGAGTTGGTGATGACGTTGTTCACTCTCTGCACGATGCCGTTCTCCACCGAGTCGTTCTGGAAGGCGAAGTATATCTGTGCGCTCCTGTTCAGCACGATTACCGCGTTCTGGTCTTTGTCAATTGAGCTTGAGACGCTGATGTTACGCTTCATCATGTTTTGTGTTGTGAGCACACCGTTGTTGAAGTTCGCCAGGTCGGAGGTGGAGTATATGGAGTTCACGAGGTGGGTGCGTGCCAGTGTGTCGCACTCCTCCACTGTCAGGTCTTCCACGGAAGCCACCTTGACGGAGTCGAGGAACTTCTGGATGGCGTTGTTGTCCGGGGCAAAGCATGTGTACTTACCGTAGGCAGAGAGTTGGTCCATGAGTCCGGCGCGCTCCACAACAGAGGCAAAGAGGCTCAGGTCGTCCTTGCTCTTGAGGTACTGGCTCATCATCTGACCCTTAAAGGTGTAGTAGTTTTCTGCGTCCGGCTTGTCGGTACACGACGTCAGGCCTGGCAGCATCAACGACGCAAGCCCGACAAAAAACATTATATTGAAAATAAACTTCTTCATTGTTTTTCCTTATTAAGAGGTTTTAGATTTTACTCATAGCTTTCGTTCTCGCCACTACCAAAAGCAGGGTTCTGGTGGAGGTTCTTGTTCACTTTCAGCTCATCGAGGAAGATTGGCCAGAAGATGGCGTCGATTTTCGTCATTCTCTGTGCAATTATCGCTGCTGTCTGCGGGTCTTTGTTCACAATCTTGCTTGCGAGGAACTTTGTGCTGTTCTCGCGCAGTGCACGGCGCACGAGGTCGTAGTAGCGCTTGCCTTCAAACATCAGCTCGCGGTTTCTCTCTGCATAAACGAGGTCGAGGAGCAGCTCCTTGGTGTTGTAGTTGCTTGGCTCGAGGACGTGCTTGTATGGAGTAGGCTCCACAAGCGAGCGTCTGTTCACTGCGTCCACGATGTCGAACGCTGTCTTCCAGGTCTTGTAGTCAGGAGAAGTCTCTGTGATGGTTCCCTCAGAAGAGAGCTTCAGTGTGAGCGCCTCTGCCTTCAGCAGGAGGATGTCTGTCAGACGGTAGATGATGAAGTTCGACTTGTTGCGCGACTGCTTGCCGTTGTCGTATGTAGGCCACAGCTGGGAATAGGATGCCTCCTTGTAGGGTGTGGAGGAACTGGTAAGTGTTACGCCGCCTCTTGCCGCATACTTATAGATGAGCACCGGAGTCTGGCCAGAGAACATGATGTTCTCATAGCAGCGGGCGTCGTAGCCTCCATTCTCCTTGGCATACACGTTGTAGAGCATGTCGCGCTCGTCGTTGGCGACGTATGTGCTTGGCTTCACGAACGGAGTGGCACGGCCTTCACCACCGTAGAAGAAGGTGATAGGGCCGTTGCAGAGCTGTGTACCCGTATTGCCGTCCTCAAGGAAGTGCAGCTCGAAGATAGACTCAATGCTGTTCTTGCTGATGAAAATCTGGTTGAAGGCATTGCCGTAAGTGTTGCCCGCCTTGCTGCGCGAGGCGATGAGAGGCAGGTCGTTGAAATACTGGAAGTCGCTCGATGTATAGCCCTTCTCCTTTGCGTCAACGAGTTTCTGCGCGAGGATTTCCTCGGCATTCTGGATACACATGTCGTAGTTGCCCTGCCAGAGGTACATCTCACAGAGCAGTGCGCGTATCAGCTGTTTCGTTACGCGGTTGCAGTTGTAGTCGTACTCTGATGTGGTGTTGTTCTCCGGGTATTTCAGCAGCGCGCTGCCCTTAACCCCTTCGAGCGATGCGATGAGCTTTGCCAGCACCTCGTTGAACGGTGTGGCGGGCAGGTTCAGTGTCTGGCTGTCGTCGATGAACGGCTCTTCTGAATAAGGCACGTCGCGGAATGTGCGGATAAGGTAGAAGTAGCACAGCGAGCGCAGGGCTGTTACCTCTGCTATGTGTGCGTTCAGCTGGCTGGTGGTGTATGCGGGGTCGTTGGCTGCCACTTCCGGCGCCTTTGCTATAACCCTGTTGCAGCGGTTGATTATTCCGTAGAACTCGGCCCAGTTCGTATAACCGTTGCTGGCGTCGATGTTCTCCTTCAGCAGACGCTCCAGATGCACGTCGTCGTTGATGACGCCGTTGTTGGTGACGTTCTCCGAGCGAAACTCGCCCCATATCAGCATACGGCTGATCATGCCGTAAGACTGCATTGCCGAATAGCAACCGGCGATGATGCTCTCAACATCCTTCTTCTCGTTCCAGAACTGCTCTTCGATGATTTCGTTCTGAGGCTGCACATCAAGGCAGCTTGTCAGCACTCCCCCACTGCAAAGGAAAGCGGCTGCCATGCCGAGGATTTTCGCCTTGTGTAATATATTATTGTGTTTCATTGTAATGTCAGATAAAAGATTTAGAATTCAATACCGAGACTAAATGTGAACGAGCGTGAGCGCGGAGTCTGTGCCCAGTCTTGTGCAGGGCTGTATCCGCTGGCGGAGATGTCTGGGTCAACACCCGTGTATTTCGACCATACGAACGGGTTGTTGGCAGACAGGTGGAAGCTGATCCTGTTCAGGCCGATGGCCTTCAGCTGCTTCTTGTTCAGTGCATAAGAGAGCTGTACGTAGGACATACGCAGATAAGAGCCGTCCTCCACGAAGCGGTCGCTGATCAGCGTGTTGTAGTTTGTGTTGGCTCCGTACATTGCGCGTGGAATGGAGGTTACGTCGCCTTCCTTGCGCCAGCGGTAGTTCACTGCCTGGCTCTGGTTGTTGTTTGTCGTCATTGACTCTGCGTCGAGACGTGCCATATTGACAATGTCAACACCCACACGGTAGGTGAACTGTGTAGAGAGGCGCCATGCGCCGTAGCTGAAGTTGAAGCCGAAACCACCCATCAGCTTTGGAAGTGAGGAACCAAGGTAAACGATGTCGAGGGCGTTAATCTGTCCGTCGTTGTTTATATCCTCATAGATGGCATCACCACCCTTGAACTTGTAGTTCTTTCCTGTTCCGTCATTGTTGTAGTTGAACATCATCTGGAGCGGGTCGCCGTTGGCGTCGCGGATAATCTGTCCCTGGGCGTTGAGGGCTACAGGTGCAGTGTTGCCGGCATCGATGAATGCCTGCTGCTCTTCCCAGCTCTTCATGTTCTTGATGGTCTCATACTGGTACATATATACACCCTTCGAGCGGAAGCCGTAGATGGCGTTGAGAGGGTTGTTAAGCTGTACGCGGCTGAGTATCTGGCGGTTGTCGTTGTTGAATGTCGAGTTCATGGCCTCCAGCACCGTCGGGTCCATCTCGAGGAGCTGGCTTCGGTTGTTGGAGAAGTTCACGTTGAGGTCCATGGTGAAGTTGCCTGCCTTCACGAGTTTGTTGGTGTTGATGTGGAACTCCCAACCCGTGTTGCGGAGCTTACCCGTGTTGTAGTATGCCACGTTCGAGTAACCTGAGTTTGAAGGTATACGGTAGTTACCCATGAGCATGTCGGAACGTGTGGCGTTGTAAATCTCGAACACGAGCTTGATGCGGTCGTCCCAGAAGCCGAGGTCGAAACCGAGGTTGAAGCTGTTTTCCTTCTCCCACTGCAGGTTTGTCAGACGGAGGTTCAGCGGAACCATGGTTGTCATGTCAAGGTAGTTGGAGCCTTTGCCATACTTTGAGGTGTAGAGATAGTCCTGGTTCGGAGCATTACCCACGAGA
>JABUUG010000036.1:10556-18593 GCA_021443285.1 Bacteroidaceae bacterium | reverse complement strand
TTCAGCACGCGGATGTCGGCGATATCGTCGGCGTTGATGTTAAGGAGCTCGGCGAACTTCTCGTCGTTGGCAGAGGAGGCGTCGAAGCTTGAGAGGTCCACCTCGCGGACGTTACCGTCGACTACGATGAGCGGGTTGGCGTCGGTCAGTGTGGAGAGCGAGCCTGAACCACGCAGACGCATGGTGGAACCGGAACCGAGGTTACCGCTGTTGCCCACGATGTCGAGACCTGCGATACGGCCCTGGAGGGCTTCATCCACAGAGTTGATACCGAGACCTTCGAACTCCTTGGTGGAGATGCCCTGGTAAGCGTAGGAAACCTCGCGCTCGGGGATTGGCAGACCGCTGCCGTTGAAACGGCGTGAAGTCTTTACCACAACCTCCTCCAGCTGGGCGTCGGAAGCCATGGTGATGTTGTATGTGGTCTTGTCGAACTTCAGGATTTGTGTCTTGTAGCCCACGTAAGAAATGCGGAGCTTGTCCTTTGCATTCTTAACCTTCATTGTAAAGTTACCGTTCAGGTCTGTGATTGCAGACTCTATGATACGGCCCGTACCGTCTATTTCGCAGACGGTAGCGCCAATCAGCGGTCCATACTCGTCGATGATGGTACCGTGAACGGATGTTATCTGCGCCACTGCCGTAGAGCAGACGAACAGCATGAATGCCATGAGCAGCATTCTGCACCGTTGATTTATTCCGTTTATGATGTTTTTCATATCTGTTGTCTTTTATTTTGGAAGAATTGGAAAGAAGTGGGTTGCATTATTTCTTCCAAGGTGTCAGCTGGCTGGCGTCGAAGATGAGCACACCGTCAATCTTGTGTACCACTGCGTGTGATGACGACTCGAGCATGGCTGTTGCCTTGCCTCTGCCGGAAATCCAGTACTCGCGTACAATCTTGTTATAGAAATCGCCGTTCTTCACCACATTCCTTGTGTTGCCACTGTTGTCGGTAACGGTGAGGTTTGTCTTGTCGGCGGTAACGTTGAGCGTGTAGAAGCGGTTGGTCTTCGGGTTCAGCTTGGCTGTCTCGTATGCCTGCGACACGTAGCCGCCATTGATGAACACCGAGTTATCCTGGATGTGGTAGCGCAGGAAGTCGTTGATGCGGTTCTTGATTACCTCGCGCTGCTCTATCGCCTTCTGGTCTCCACCTTCGGCAGCTTCGGCGAGCGCCTCGTAGTCTGCCCATGTAGGCAGGTAGCCCTTGTCGATGAGTTCCCTTATCTTTGAGTCCTCCGGCACATAGACTGTGTAGTTGTAGCTGTCGAACACGTTCACGTTGAGGTTGTCGTTGCCGGCAGGCTCGTTGCTGCCTTCCTTTGCAGAGAGCAGTTCGGAAGAGGCGAGCAGGCTGTAGAACAGTGTGTCGGCGGTATGCTCCTTCAGGGTCTGATAGACTGACTTTGTGGCAGACATAGGCACAGCCACGAACTTGCCCTGCATGGCTGTCTGCGAGCCTGCGCCCAGCGTGTAGCCGTTGTCCTTCTTCACGATGCAAGAGTCGGGGAAGAGGAGCGGCTCGTTCTTCTCTATCTGATAGCCGCCGTCAACATAGAGCTCGCCGTTCTGACGGTAAACCTTCAGCACACCGCCGGTCTTGGTCTTGTAGTACTCCTGGTCGTCGGACAGGCTGCCGTCTGAAAGCACGATGATGTTGTTGTCGATAAGGTCGTTCATGCGGTTCTGCAGCACCTTGTTCTTCGAGGGGTCAATCTCTGTAACGATGCCCCTTGGCTGTGCGCCTTCCACGACTTCGTCAACTTCGTATGAGTAACCCATGATCTTGCCGCCCGTATAGAAGAACTCTATGATTCTCGGGGTCTTCAATCCGTAAGAGCAGGGGTCCACGATGCGGAACATCTTTCCCTTGCCTGCCGCCTGGCTCAGAGTGGACTCTGTGGTGTTGAACGGAATGACAAGCGCGAAGGTTGACTCCATGGAAGAAAGGTACGGGCTGAAGTCATACACTGCCGAGTAGCTCTCGTCGTAGAAACCGGTGAGCGCGTGGCCGGCAACACCGTATGTGCCTTCCGACTGTATCTGTGCCGGATAGATTACGGAGCTGAATGCGTCTGGCGCGAACACCTTGTTCACCACATATACCACACCGTTGCAGCACATGATGCACTTCTCGATGTCTTCCTTCTTGATGCCGAGTGCACGCTGCGACGTGTAGTCGAGCACCGACTCAAACTTTGATGGCACTGAGCTCACGAACGACTCCAGCATGTTCACGTTGATGAGCGATGCGAGGGTCTCGTAGTTGATGTTCTCCCAAGAACCGAAACGCTCTATCAGGTCACGGCCTTCGTTCTCAAACCACTCCCTGAGGGCTGCATCGGTAGGCACTATCATCACGGCTGCATCGTGGGCCATTCTCAGTGTGGATGTCTGCACCTCATACTGGTTCCATCCCGGGTCGAAGCGCAGTGTGCCGAGGGCGTTGATTGCCTTCTCCAGCGGACCCTGCAGGAATGAGTTCCTCACACCCGACTTCTGGTAGCCCGTGAAGTATCTCATTTCGTAGAGCTTGTCCTGTGTGTTGTATGCCTGCTGGAAGTTCCAGAGTGTGTTTCCTGTTACCTCTACAGGGCATGAGTAGCGTGCCAGAGCCTTTGCCCACAGCTGTGTGGTGGGTTCGTTGCGTATTGCCTGCGCCATGTTCTGCGAGCCTTCTATCACGCCGTTCACCATATAGACGTAGCCGTTCTTGCAGGTCTGCTGGTCGCTGATTACCTTCTGTCCGCTGATCCACGCGTCATTGATGCTCTGTGAAACCCCGTTTGAGAGTATGGCAAGGTCTTCCGCCGTGATGGAGTTCTTCTCCATGAAGTCCGGCAGGAAGTGCATCATAGGAGCGGATGTCTGGTCCTCACATATATATATAGTCTGCTTCTCGCCTTCCCTTACTTTCTTCCATGCGTCCTTCTCCGGGTCGCCCAGCGGGTTCACGGGCATATCGGCAACGTTCAGGCGTGGAACAGAGTCGAGGAGGGAGCTTGCCGTCTCGCGACGCAGACAGGCAGCCTCCTCTGGAGGGTTGCCGCTGACGTTCGACATGAGGTTGAGCAGATAGGCATTGTTGATCATCGAGCTGTGGAAGAGCTGCTTCTTCTGCGTCTGTGTGAGCGACTTGTAGGTCAGGCCCTTCGACTGGAGCCACTGGTCGTACACATCATCAGGCGTTACGAAGAGGGTCTTCGAACCCGTGCGGCTCAACGTCTCCGTGTAGCCGAGGTCGTTAATCAGGTTCAGCGTGGTGTTGAACGTGTGCGGTGTCTGGTCGGTGGAGGCGAAGCCTTCCTGCAGACGCTCATAGATGGAGTTGCCCAGCCATTCCGGTTGCCCCGTGAGGATGTCCTTCTGACAGGACTGGAACACTCCCGCACCTAACATCAATCCCGCTGCCGCAAGCATCTTCGCGAGGTTCCGCCTTGAAGCGTTCTGCACAGATGCCCGTTTTAGATTTGAGATTTTCTTGTTCATATTGGGTTAAGTTATTTATAGATTATTTCGATTTCTATTTGACGCAAGCTGAGCTTTTATATCTAACGCAAGCTGAGTTTTATTTTAACGCAAGTGCACGAGGACACGAGTTTTTTATAGTGCCCTGCGGGCAGAGAGTTTCACAAGTTTTTTCCGAGTGGATGCTGTGTCACTGGTAGTGGCGGAGCCACTTTTCTTTCTGTAACCCCACAATTCATTGAGGGGATTTATGTGGAGATGGCTATCTTCGTGCGCTTAGCGTACGACTCTATCCAGCATTTTGATGGAGTCGTGCGCCTGGGCGCACGGATATGTATCTGTGGAGCTATACATCCAGCCCCACAATGAATTGTGGGGTTACTGATAGAGATGTGCTTCCAGCACATTGCACGTGTGATAGTCTTCTTAGATACATAAAGGTTATATATATAGTGTTTCTGTGGATATTCAAAACAATAAGCGGGCTGCGTGGGCAACCCAAGGGGGAAGTCCGGCATGTTTCAGCCGCAAGAGGGGGTGTCTTGTAACAAGACGATCATTAAGGGTTTGACAAAAAATGCTAATAGATTATCAAGGGGGTGTGTATAGAAAAACAGTAAAAGGAACTGGAGAAGGATTTCCCTTTCCAGTTCCTTATATGTCAATATGGTTTATTTAACCAGTACCTTGCGAACAGTGCCGTCGCTCATGCGAACGATGTTGAGGCCCTTTGTGATACCAGGAATCTGAACACCTACCGCATTGTAAACTGCTACCGGAGCAGACTCTGTCTCAGCAGCGACTACGTCCTTGATGGCTGTTGCAGGTGTGATAGCGTCCGGAGTATCCTCCTGCTTGCTCTCTGTACCGTAGCACTCAAGAGTGAAGTTTCTCCAACCGAACCAGCGTGCATCAAGCTTGCCAGCAGACTTCAGACCTACAGTTACGATGTTCTCATCTTCGGTTGCTCTTGACTCAGCTGCGCTCTTGCCAAGTGTGAAGATTACCTTGTAGTTGTCGCAGTCGTCAGCGTTCTTCTCTGTTGGCTCAATAGCTACAGAAGGAATTGTTGATTCGCCAGCGATTTCAGCATAGAGATACATACGACCGCTATTGCCGAGAGAAGGCTGACCGTTGTAAGAGTTGTTAGCCTCTACCTTGAGACCATACTTTCCTGAAGGAAGACCAACGATTGTCTGGTAGATGTGGAACTGGATAGGATTTGCGTCACCATTCCAGAACTCAGATGAGTTAGAACCGAGACCTTGAGGACCGTTGCAAGAAGACTTCTCGAATGACCATGCACCGTAAGTACCCTTAGTGTCGCCAGACTTTGAAAGACCTACACATGTAGCGTCCTTGATGAATGTTGTGAAGTCAACCGGCTCGTCGTCTGTACCGATATTTTCTGGTATAGCGAGCTTCTTAACCATTGCATCGATGTCGTTTATTGTAGCCTCAGCCTCAGCGTCGGTATATGCACCGCCGGCATAAGCAGAGCTTACATCCTCCAGCATCTTAGAACCTTCAGCAATAACTTCTGCCGAAGCCTTAGAGTTAGATACGGCTGTCTCGAGGTCGCCCATAGCTGTATAGAGATCCTGGAAGAGTGCTACAGACTTCTCGACAGTCTCTGTGAGGTTAGAGCAGTCTGCAAGAGCATTGAACTTCTCATCAACAGTCTGTGCGCTCTGAGCAGCAGCCAGAGCAGCAGTAACGCTTTCCTTAACGTCCTTACCAACAGTCTTGCCTGTGAGGTCGAGAGCAGCAACAGCGTCTGGGAGGAGCTTGTCAACGAGCTCTTCGTTCTTTGCGCGGAATGTGAGCTTGAAGTTGTCGAAGATAGCCCAGTCGCTACCGCCGAGGTTACCCTTAACACCAATGCGGAGCTTGTCTGACTCCTTGGCAAGAATACCGTAGGCAGAAACCTTGTATGCGCCTACTGCGAATGCCTTGGCAGCAGTTGCCATATTGTTTGGATATGCATACTTGTTGTATGGGTCAACCGAGTAACCGCTTCCGTAGAAGTCGCATGTGAATGTCTGTGTGTCCGGGTCATAAACACCCTCGCGTGTGAAGTCGTAAACGCAGTTCATTGCAGTCTTGTTTGCGTTCAGATAAACGAATGCGAGTGGCACTGGCTTACCAGCCTTGTATGTGTGGGCATCGTCAGTAGCCTCGAATACGTTGTACCATGCCTGCTTCTCAGCATTGTCATCGCGGTACTGACGATAGAAGCCCTGCATTTCAATCTCATATACACCTACCGGCATCTCAGCGTCAACAATCTGATATACGTCGAAGTCGCCGTTTACGCCGTACTTCTCACCGCAAGCCTCGTTAATAGTTGGGTTACCTTCCCAACCAGCTGCAGAATCCATCTGTGGGTTCTTGAGGTACTTGGTCATGTCTGCACCGTCCTTCAGTGCCTGCATAGCCTTGTTAATCATGGTCTGAACCCTCTCAACCTCAGCCTTGAGTTCCTCAGAAGTCAGAGCCTTGGCGCCGCGTATTTCATCATATCCCATGTCAACATAGTCAGAAAGCTCGAGTACAGCCTCGTGAGTCTGGTCGAGGGCAGGGTCTGTAAGTGTTGACTTTGCAGTCTCAACCTTCTTTGCGAGCTCAGCCCAGAGAGCCTTGTTCTCTTCTACGAGTGCGGCAGCCTGCTTGATTTCCGCAGCAGCAGCCTTTGCTTCCTCCGGTGTCTGGACAGCAGCGGCCTTCGAAGCAACATTTGCGTTGTAGTCCTCAAGGAGAGATGTTGTAATCTGGTCTTCCTCACTGAATGCAGGAGCCTGTGCCTTTACATATTCCTGATAGCTCTGTGCGTCATTGCCGCAATATTCAAGACGGAAGTTGTCTGCCTTGAACCACTGCTCGGATGTCATACCGATGTTGACGGTCTTGTCTGTAATGATAGCTGCTACAGTACCCTCTACCATCATGGTTTTACCGGCATCATTTGCATTAATTTTTGTAGTGTCAGTGTTAGCATAAAGCAGGCCAACATTGCCCTTGTCGGAAGCATAGAGTGCAGTGAGCTTGTAGATACCGTTAGGCATTCTCTCGAGTTTCTGGTTTACAACGAGTGGAGAGCGTCCCCATGTGTTGAAGAGATAGTCGCCATCAGCATTGTCGCAGTGATATGTGCCGTTGCTGTTCTCCTTAACGCCGCAGTCGCCACCGCTACCGGCAGTTGTCCAGCTACCCATATCGCCCTTTTCGAAGCTTGGGTCGTCGATAAGAGAAGTCATGCTCTTTGGAGAATCCCATGTAGCACCCTCAGCAAGCTTCTTTGCGGCCTCTTCCTTAACCTTCAGAGTTACCTCGGCAGTAGCCGCATTCAGCTCCTCAATTGTAGAGCTCTCGTTGTTGAAAACTTTTTCTTCAGCAGTAACGTCAATTGAAGGATACTCTGCTTTTGCTGCATCAAGGGCAGCCTTCAGGTCCATTGCCGCATTGTAGATTGGCTTGGCAGCAGAATATCTGAGGAACTCATCCTGAGAGGTTGCGTACCACTCATCAGACATGGTTTCTGCAACATACGCCTCTGCACTTGTAAAGTAGCAGCGTGTGTCGTTCTTTTCTGCCGGGCGTATAGCAAGGAAACCTTCAATGGCGGTATTGCCGATTTTGAATTTGTTGTCAGCAGCAGAGATTGTCCAGGTGTCGTTGTTAGCGCCACCGTCGTTGTCAACCCAAATGCCAGTGGCATTGTCACAGAACATACGACGCCATCCCCAATCACATGGCTTGCCACCATTGTCATACTCGATAGAGTCAATGAGTGCAAAACAAGGATTTGCCTCGTCAGTCATCAATACCTTCCACTTGTAACCCCTTGTCAGGGAAACAGAGGCACGGGTATTGTAGTCGTTAGCTCCACAGAGGAAGCCGTCAGCGCCTGGGTTGAAGATGTACTGCCATGTCTCTCCGTCCGTAACGAGCGCCTGGACGGCAGGAGCAGCAGGTTTCTCCCAAGCTAATGCTGTGGTGCACATCGATACGAAGGCACCAACCAAGAACAAGAAGTAACTCTTTTTCATTAGTTTTAAGATTTGATTATTATTAAATTAGTTAGATAAAAAGGTGTCAAAAAAAACAAATAGGATAAGCAATAGGATAGTACGTATCGTGGCTAAGATTGCGACTGTCGCGGCTATGGCACACCGCGAAATCGTACGCAAAAATAGCACTCTTTAGAGTGTGGGCATAATCAAGTGTTAAAATAAATTAAAGGATTTTTATCCGATATTGACATAAATCACTACATATGGTAGCATTTTTGACAAAAATGTATCAAAGACTGTCCTCCGCAGTCTATGCAAAATACATTAATAAAAGCCCAATACATCAACAAAAAGCCCCCCACCCCATCGCGCGCGCATATATATAATATATGTGTAGAGGGCTGACATGCACAGGGGGCATGGATGTAAAATCCGCGGAAACAGGCAATCAATAAACCCAAATAGTCCATTAGAGAACAATTCGTCTTAAACCCTCTTTTTGTTATCTTTTTTGCCTATTCTCAATCATAATGGACCCCCATTATTCAATCAA
>JABUUG010000036.1:7751-10547 GCA_021443285.1 Bacteroidaceae bacterium | reverse complement strand
AATCTAATCAAAAATAAAATTCAATACAAACCATTCTCTAATGAACTATTTGGGATAAATCCGACTTATCTGACATATATAATAGCTAAATGGCATACTTATGATATGCAAGAGCACCCTGCCGCCGGGGCGACAGAGTGCTCTGCAATTTATCATGAATATGTTGGGGGGGAGAGGCGGTTACTCCACAACCTTCCTGCCCTTCTTCACCTTGATGCCCTTGACGGCCTTGTTGGCGCGGGTGCCGTTGAGGTTGTAGGCGGGCTCGTCGGCGGACTTCGTGTCGGAGGATGCTGCGGTGATGGCGGTGGGGACGCCTTCGGTGGCGATGCCCTCACCACTCCAGTCGGCGGGGAGGGTCGGGAGGTTATCTATCTTCTGTACGAAGGCGCTGAAGCTCTTCACCTTGTAGCGGACGGAGACGTTCTCGAACTTGCCGTTCTGCATCACGAGGGCGTTGAGCGGATACTGCGATGTGCCGGCATTGGCAAACCATCCGCGGAGTCCGTTGACGGTCTTTGCCGACGATGCCTTTGTACCGCTCTCAAGGAACACCACCTCGCCGCCGGCATTCTTGGAGTAGTAGATGTATGGTGTGCCGGCCTCGGTCTCAGTAACCTGCGTTATGCCTATCACGGACTTGTCTGCAGAGATGCCCTCAACCTTATACAGCGTAACGCCTTCTGGTATTGCTATGGCGTAAGGCGTGCAGACAGACCCCCATCCGGAGGCATCCACTGAGTCGCGGTAAGCGCGTATCAGGCGGAAGCGGAAGTCGGTTGCTCCCCACCATCCCTCGCGTTGGTCGCCCGTGCTTTCCGGGTTGCCGTAGGTGTGGAAGGCGTTGTCGATGGCATTCTTCTTAGAGCCGGTGAAGCCTACCGTCAGCGCGTCCGTCTCTGTGAGATAGACGTAAGGAGTGGCGAGTGTCTCCCACTTCAGGCTGTCGGCTATTGTCGGTATGTCGAGCACGCCACGGCTCATCGCCGGGGTGTTGAGCGTGTCGGTGCCGACCACCATGAAGGCGTGCTGGTCGGTTACGCAGTAGTGCTCTGTCGTGGCCTTTGCCTCAAGAGCGTAGTAGCCGTGATCAGGCTTGGAGACAGTTTGGTCGATAGCCATTGTGGTAGCTTCTCCTCCCGCAGCCGGGGTGCTCCACCATGCTTTCCAGCAGGTCTTGCCCGCCAGAGTAGCCATGCGCTGGTCGCCGCCGGTGTATGTACCCTTTATGGTGTTCCATCCCTGTACTGCGGCGAACGTCCCGTTCTGTATGGCTGTCGTCTGAAGCTCGTAAGGCATTACCTGCGGCAGCTTCTCAGCGAGGGCGGCATAGCAGGTGTTGATGTCCTCTGCCGCTGTAGCCTTCTTCAGGTCGTCGAGTAGGGTCTGTATCTCGGCATATCCCTGCGCCTTGACCTCTATTGCCAACTCAGCCTCTGCGCAGAGGGCAGGAACAGCCTTGATGGTCTTCATGGCGGCGAGGGCGTTCTTCACGGCCTTCTCAAGGAGCACCGGGTCGGAAGAACCCGAAGCGAGGAGGTCGAGCTCCGCGTTGAGCTGCGGATAGGCAGTGTTGTAAGCCTTGAATGCCTCTATCCTCTTCTTCTCCCATCCGAGGGCATCGGCGAGGGCATCGTCCTTGGTGGCGAAAAGGCGGGCGACGACGAAATTGTCGAACTGCGCCTTTCCGTTGAGGTTGGTGAGCTGCACGAGGATGTACTTGTAGTCGTCCAGAATCTTCACGACAGACCCCTGCTTGCTCCAGTCGGCAGTGGCGGATGCAGAAGCAATCTTTGTGGCAGGGAACGCTCCGCTGATAGATGTGGATATTCTCTGCTTCGACTCGTCGCCGTTGCACGATGCCATCTGTGCGTAGTAGTATTCCCCCTCTACGGGCAGCAGCCTGCGTATGCTCTGCGCTGACGTCTTGTCGGTGCTGTTGCCGTAGGTCTGCAGGTATGCGCTGCCATTGACACCGCCGACGGGCAGTGCTTCGTAGTAAGGCTGCACGAGCGGCTCTCCCGCACCGTTCTCCCAGTCGGCGAGGCCAAGCTCGAAGTCGCCATTGACGAGCATGTTTCCGCCGAGGTAGAACGTACCCTCGTCAACAGTTATCTCATCGCCAGGCACGAGGTCGTCGCTGGCAGCCTGCGAGGTGTTCGACGCACGCTCTTTACCGTTGGCATCAACAACGAGTATGCGGAACTGCTCGCCTACGTTTCCATCCACGGCAAACTCATAGTCAGCCTCTTCCTCCTGTAGCGGCACGGTCTGCACGGTCTTCCAGTTAGAGGTGGACTTGTCGTAACGCTGCACACGCATCTCCTTGTTGTACTCTCCGTTTATCTCATGCCAGTAGAGCAGGACCTTCTTCTGTGTCTTGTCGTATTCTGTGCGGAGGTTTTCCGGGTCATACTGCGGAGGTGTTGTCGGCACATACTCGCCCGCCTTGCGGTAAGCCATATTTGAATTTACAGTGGCGTAGTATTCTCCTGCCAGCGAGAGCTTTCCGTCTTTCAGGAGCTTGGAGCAGTCCGCCTCATGGTTCCAGTAGTAGTATCTCTCCACTCTCGGCTCGTTCTCCAGCATCTCTACGATGCGCTTCACGTTGGTGGCATTGAGCTGCTGGTTTGCCTGGGAGTAGGAGCGGTCGGTGGCGAAGATGCCGTTGTTGTTCCAAGATGCTCCCCACACCCATTCGGAAATCCACACAGGGCGGTTGAAGGCGTACGCGCCGATGCGCCAGCTCGTGAAGTTGTTCCACTCGCCGTCCCAGTAGCCGTGGAAATCGACAAC
>JABUUG010000036.1:4013-7736 GCA_021443285.1 Bacteroidaceae bacterium | reverse complement strand
CGAGCGTCAATCTCCTTCATGAAGTCAGCGTGCCAGCCCCATCCGCCGTCGTGGGTGGAAGGCGAGCAGAGACGCAGACCGGTACGCATGAGGTCTTCCCAGTTGGCGAGCACCTCTGCTACGGTCTCTATCCTGCCCTTCGGGTCATCGGAAGTGTTTGCCGGCTCGTTGTTGGTCTTCATGTGGCAGGTGTATGTTACCTTACCGCAATCGCTTGGAGAGGGGTAGTTCTCATAGATATGGTGCGACACGCAGTCGATGTCGGGCAGTTTGCTCTCACCGGCATTCCAGGCGTAGCTCGATGCCGTGCCGAGCATGGTGTTAGCCGTGGCGTCAAGATTGTCGGCGAGGTTCTTCTTCTGGGCATCCAGCCACTGGAAGACGCGGTATGAAGAGATGCTGTTGTCGAGAATGTCGGGCATCACGGCAAACTCAAGGTCTTCCGTATCGGCGATGAAGCAGCGGCTGTAGCCACGTCCCTCCTTGCGCGTGGAGAACGTTACCATGTATCCGCGCTTGAGCTTGAAGGAACGGATGCGGTTGTTGAGCTTCTCGTCGGTGAGGGTGTTCATGAAGCCGTTGGTATGCTCCAGTCCGAAATCGTTTACGGCAGTGCCGCCGAAGTTCTGCTCGGAATAGACGGTGAGGGGCTTGATGTCCTTGCTGTATGGCATGATGATGGTGCCATAGGCATACATCTTCACCTGGCAGTTGGTGTTGTTCACCGCCTTTTCGCCATTGATGCTCACATACTTGAGCCATGAGCTGATGACCTTGCTTGGGCGTATACCCCTGATAATCAGCACAGCATGGTCGGTGTTCGTGATGTCCACGCTGCCCGATGCGGTAAAGGGCGTAGTGCCGGTGATGACATAATCGACATCATCGCTGATGGTAACGTTGCTGCTTACCTGCGAGACTGTCGTTACGGTATTTGCCGCAAAAGCCCATAGCGCGGAGCTTACGGTAAAGAAAAGGGAAAGGATTCGTTTTTTCATTTGCGATGGGAGGGTTTAGCTGTTTAGGTGGGTTTTAAAAATGGGAGTTAAGGGAGTTAAAGGAGTTAAGGGAGTTAAAGACAAATGACTTTTCTGAAGACAACTGCTTGAACACAAACCATATAGTAATGTCTTTAACTCCCTTAACTCCTTTAACTTCATAATCTATATTTTCGGTTTGTCCGGAGCTGACGCTCCGAAAGCCGGGGCATTTTTTTAGAGGATTCGAAGGTTCGAGGGGCTTTAATCCTTATTTCAGGTATTTCTTGCCGTTGATGATTACTATGCCCTTGGCATTCTCTGACACCTGCTGGCCCTGGATGTTGTATGCCTTGGAAGACTGGGGGGCGGGGGCTGTCTCCACTGCTGTGATTGCGGTGGTGCGCTCCTCTATCTCTTCGAGGGTGAGGCCGCCGTAGTAGTAGAGACGGAAGTTGCTGCATATAGACCATGAAGAGGCGGCGCTGTTCTGACCCTTGAAGTATATGCGGAGGGCACCGTCATTGGCAGTGTAGCCCTTGAGGAGGTTGTCATAGTATCCTTTGTCGAAATGGGCGCGTGTGGAGGCCATGGTGTTCGGTACGTATGTGCCATCGCTGAGAGCCTTGTCGTCTTTGTGAACCTGGGATGTCTGGCGCTCTGCCATGATGTTCTTCACGTTCTGCTTTGCGAAGGATGCAAGCTCCATGGTCATTTCAAGATACACCTTCACATTGTCTGTGCCCGCGATGTAGTCCGCATAAGTCTGGTCGTTGGAACCCGGACGCTGGAACGCCTGAGCCTTAACCCCATAGCTGCCATAAGGCATTGCCTTTAGGAGCTGCACGAGGTTCACGGTCTTTGCCTTGTCAACGTAGAACTCCACCTCGTTATAGTCGTGAGCGCCACCTGTGGCTACAGTCCAGCCCGTTGTGCCGTTCTCGAACTTCGGATTTATGAAGAAGGCGGTGATGTCGAACGGGCTGTCCATGTCGGTTACATACACACTGGTGAGGAAGTTAGCCATTGCTGTGCGCAGGTCGTCGGAGAGCTGCCACACCTCGCTCGCGGTCTCTGCCGCGCCATACTTAGCCTGAATGCTCTGCAGTGCAGCCATGTATGGTGCATCGGCATCGGCTGATATTGATGCGTGAGGTGTGCCGATGAGTGTGCCGGCTATCAGGTTTTCCTTGTCGAAGGCATCGCATGCAGCAATATACTCGCTGTTCTCCATTGCCTTTACCTGTTCTGCGGTGAGCAGGAGCCAGCGCTGCTTCTTGGAAGAGTTCACGTTGCTGTATGCAGTGGCAGACACTGCGCCATTCTTCTCTGCGGTGAGGCACATAGGCTTTGCATTGGTGAACTCAGGCCTGAGCATCCAGTAGCCGCGCTCCGTAGAGAGCTTTGTGCCGGTAGTGGAGGTAACGTCGGTGCGTGAGCGCATGAGGCAGAAGCTGTTGGCGTCAGAGACAGTCGAAGCAGCCTCGCACACAATGCCGTCAGTGCCGGTTGTCTTGTAGGTCATGTAGTTGCCCGTAGAGGCATTCCTAAGCTGATAGAGCTGGTCGGACGGAGTGAAGGTAACATACCATGCAGCGGCGGCGTTCGCCTTTGCCTCCTCAGAGGTCATGGTCTGCCACTGCAGCTTGTGGTCGGCAGTCTCAACGAGGAAGGAAGTGAGCAGCCCCATCGACTCGTCCTCGTTCTTTATGTAATATTTAATGTCGTCCTCCTGGCTGAAGGAATAGTGGGGCAGACCGAAGGCGCGCTGCCATGTGCAGGGCAGACCGTCCTCGCAGACAGCCTGTGCCATAAGGCCGTTAGCGGTATAGAGGAACTCCGTGCCCTTGTCTTCCTGTGCGCCATTGATGCCATAAGGCCAGATATGCGTGGCGTCGCCATGGAAGCAGGTATTGTTGTCGTTGTCCCAGAACTTCAGGAAGTCGTTAGCGCGGTCGCCGAGCCAGTCGCCCGTTCCGGCGCCCTTGCGCAATGGGGACGATGAGCCATACCAGAGGTCGTGCTGACCGATACCGATGGCATGGAGAGCCTCGTGCATGACAGTGCCTGTGCGCTGGTAGGAGGCATTAGGCCCCACACGCATCCAGCCGCCATAACTGCAGTCGGCGGTGGGGGTCTGCGCGCCATAATGCACGCTCAGGTTCAGCCCGTAGATGCTGGAGCACTCGTTCCAATACTGTACGCACTCCTTCACGGCGCTGTTGATACGGGTGTTCTCAGCCGACGAACCGCCATTGTCGTAGTCCCAGGTGATTGTACCCTGCGGCACTGTGACGAACTTGATGGCGTCGCCATAATAAGTCTCGCCCGTAGAGACGGTGACGTATGCTCTCGCGTAATACTTCGTGGCGGGCTTCAGGCCCTCCATAATGTAGATCAGTCCGTTGTTGGAAAAGGTCCTCGACGACTTGTTGTCATCGACAGTGGGTTCTTTTGACTCACTCCAGCAGAAGCCGCGCTCCTTGAGCGAGTAGCCGTTCATAACCAGGGACATACGTCCGAAAGCTTTTGTGGCTCCGCGCGCATACCTGGTGTCTGTCTTTATGGTAGGCTGCGCTGTGGCACACAGACTTGCAAAGGCAAGCAGTAAAATGGTCAGTTTGAATGTTCGCATATTCTGAATGAGGTATTTATGGGGTAAGATTTTGCTTTTTAGGAGTGTCTAAAAATGGGAGTGAAGTGTAGTTATTGTGGAGTTAAAGGGAAGTTATGCGTTAAGTGAATG
>JABUUG010000036.1:0-3958 GCA_021443285.1 Bacteroidaceae bacterium | reverse complement strand
AAAAGGGTAATGTCACTTTAACTCCTCTTTAACTTCCCTTTAACTCCTCTTTAACTCCAATTAATAGATATTACCTTTAGGGGTAAGGGGGCTGCGGATTATCCGACGCTGACGCGCCGGAAGCAGGGGTTTATGCTTTGGGAATCAAACCTATGCTTCGGAGTCCCCACTTACGCAGGGCTTTATTTCACGGTCAGTTTCTGTCCGTTCTTGATGAAGATACCCTTTGCTGGGGCGGTTATCTTGCGGCCGCTGAGGTCGTAGCATGTGCCGTTGTCTTCCATCTGCTGTTCCATGGTCTTGATGGCTGTAGGCTCCTTGCCGTCGTAGAGCAGCTTGACATCCTCGTCGGTGATAGGATAGTTGTAGATGCGGAAGTCGTCGAGATAGCCGTTGAAGAGGGGGTCGGCGGCAAACTGGCTGCGGCCGATGTAGTTGCGCACCGCGTGGAGGTCGCTCGGACGGATTGTGAACGATGTGCTCGCAGCCTTCTTCTCGCCGTCGACATAGAGCGTTACGGCATCGTTGGCAACAGTAACCGCCACGTGATGAAGTCCGGATTCGAGTTTGTCGGTTGAGACAATCTGCTCCTCGCCGCCATTCTTCATGACGAAACGCATCTCCGAACCATTTGACGGGGTGAGGAACATGTACTGGTCCTCGCCATTGCCGAAGTCAAAAATACGCGTCCACGACTTTCCTGAAGACGTGATGGGATTGTAAACCCAGAATGCCACGGACATCTGTTCGCAGCCGGCGACAGTTGTGGGCAGAAGGAGATAGTTGTTTTTTGACGATGACAGCTGCAGAGACTTGCTACCCTGCTTCACTCCCATCGAAGCAGAGTAGCTTATATCGCCGCCAGCCTGCGCAGTGAGGGCATTGGCGGTTTCGTCCTGAAGGTTGTCCTCAAAGGTGTAGTGGAGCACAAGAGCCTTGTCGGCGGAAGCCCTTGCGGAGACAGCATCGGAGGCGGCGGAAACATTGCGCGCCACATCCAGAGCCTTAACCTTGTAACTGTATGTGCAGGCACATGAGAGCATATTGTCAATAAACTTTGTGCCTGTGATCTTCGGAGCTATCACATCCCAGTCGTCGGTGCCTTCCTTGGCACGCAGCACCTGATAGCCCAAGAGGTCAGACTCCGTGTTCGCATTCCATGAGAGCAGTACGGACCCGCTCTGTGGAGTGGCTGTCAGCCCGGCAGGAGCTTGTGGGGCAGTCTTTTCGCGCCTTGTATTGAGAGGCATCAGTCTCCAGCGCTGTGCGTCAGTGCCGGCAAAGAAATTCTGTGACACGGTGCTACTCTTTGCCTCAAGATAGAGTCCCGAATAGCGTGAACGAATATACCAGGTGTTGTTGCCCGCATACTCAAACATCCACTGCTCGCAGCCGCTGCCGCCGCCATTGTAACCGATGAGCGTGCCGCCGACAGAAGTGCTCCAGTTCATGAGGTCCACATAGAGGTTGGGGGCTTCTGTTGAAGTAATTGTGAAATAGCTGAAGTCGCCTCCCTGACGCGGGCTAACCGGCTTGATGTTCCATTTCTGGTGGCTGTTGGTAGATGTCATTGTATAGCCTGCCAATCCGAGCGCACCTCCGGACACACACGAACCTCCTGTATAGCCGAGTACGGTGCTGGTGCTCATGGACATTATCACATAGTCGCCGTCAACGATTGGCTCGCAAGGCACGTCGGCGCCATACTTCACCTGTATGATGCGGTCGGCATTAGGCTGGTCCTTGCTATAGCCAGTACCGCCCGGCACCTGCATGAAGTAGTTGTAATAAGGGCCGTAGCCATCGAAATAGACAGGTCGGTCGGTGGATATGAGTTCATAGTTGCAGTCGGACGCCTGACGCTCGCTGCCTCCGAGGAATGCGTCGATACGCCCGTCGGCACGCTTATAGACAGTGGCGGCAGTCCATGTGGAACGGCTCTCTGCATAGCCGATCTCCTTTCCTGTGGCAGTGGCCTTGCAGTATTCTCCGCGTGCAGCACCGTCGAAGCCCCACCATATACCGGAGTTCATGCCGTAGTGCACGCCGACAAACGCCTCCATGGTGTTGTGAAGCTCATCGGCGGTGGCATGGTTGCCGTCGGCAACGACCGTTTTCCAGAAGTCGGCGTATGTGTTGAACTCACCCGCAAGCTGGTGGGTGTTGCCTTCGGTCACGTACGGCTTCATGTAGCTGTACCACTCCATGGCACGGTCGCAATTGAGGGTATTGCCGGCAGAGATGCGAATGCCTGCGAGCTCCGGGTCTTCGGAGATGAGCTTGCAGATGTTCCGGAAGTCGTCCTTCGAGCCTTCCTTCCAGTCGGTGTAGTCCGGCTCGTTGAATGGAGATACGGTAATCACGTTGAAGCCCTTTGCCTTGCAGTACTTGATGCTCGCCTTGATGACGCGATACCACTCCTGCGGCTTGCCGTGATAGTTGGCATAGTTCTGGTCGCAGTTGGGATAAGCCTCCTTATTGCAGAGCACCTCATGGTCGCAGTTGAGGACGATGTCCTTCACGCCGCTCTTGGCGATGTTGTTCAGCCGGTCCTGCAGGGTCTTCTGCTGCTCAGTGGAGAGGTTTCCGTTGGAATCCACGAGGTCGCTGGGCTGGAACGACACGCGGCCGATGTTCAGTATGCTGCCGATGTGGTTCGCTCCACGAACAACATTGCCGCCATCGTTCCATGCCACATCCATGCCCCAGTTGATGGGTTTTGCAGGGATGCTGTATGTGCTGATGTCGGCATTCGACTTGAAGAAGAGTGATGTTGCGCCGTAAGGATACGCCTTCATATACTGTGCGGCGTTCTCAATGGTTTGTGCTGGCGCGGTGGCGCAACACGCTGATAAAAATAAGGTTAAGAAGTAGTTCTGTGATTTCATAGGCTAAAATTTATCTGCGCGAATTTACAAAGTATGCTAATGTACATCAACCTCCATTCCTTGTTTCTTTTCTTGATTTATCATTGGTCAATAATTCGTTCTTTTTGGAGTAGTGGAAGTTACGGACAATCCCCTTTTTTCGGTCAACAAATCATGGAAAGGCTTTTCTTTTAATCAACAAATCACTGTTTCTTTTAATCAATAAACACATGGAATGAGCAGTATCTTTTAATCAATAAATCTGACTTATCAGACTTATATTTTTTCAGCAGGATAAGTCGGATAAGTCAGATTTATTGACAAGAAAAAATATGAGGGGGCGGAGGGCTACAGTTTGAAAGTGAAGCCGGCGTTGATGGAGAACGCCTGACGTGAGAGGCTGGAGAAGACGCCGTTGGTATTGATGGTTTCCTTGCCCGTCTTCGCATCGTACATGATAGGCAGGTAATTCTGGTCGCCATTGTTGAAGACGGTCTTCTTGAGGTTTCTCTGGTAACTGCCGAAGATGTCGAAGAAGATGCCCTGACCGAGGGTGAACCGGCAACCGAGCTGCCCCATGAGGTTTATGCTGGTGCTGCCATCGTCGAGTGCATATTCGGAGAGGTCTGAAGAGGAACCGTTGTTGGTGAAGCCGTTCAGCTTTGACCTCTCATCAAGTATGAGATTCTGGTACTGCGGATAGCGGCCCGTGACCTTGTACGACAACGAGCTGGCATCAATACTGCGTGAACCGGCAAAGAGGAAGCGCACGCCAAGGTCGGCATAGAGCGTAGCGACATAGGTGAGTTGGTACTCGAAGTCGAAGTAGACAGGAAGGGCGAAGTCGGTGAGCGACTGCGACTGACTGACCTTCACATCTTGGTAGCGTCGGATGTATTTGTCGCCATCAATGTCCTGCGTGGTCTCATACTCATAGTTGCCGGGGGTCATCTGAAACTCCAGACTGCTCTTGCACACAGCAAAACCTGTCAGCGCATACATTCTCCACCTGCCTGAGGAGAAGACGTTCACTCCGGCATCGAAGCCGAACTCTATGCCTGCCTTGCGCTTGTAGGAGGTCTTGTCGTCGG
>JABUUG010000035.1:28861-32101 GCA_021443285.1 Bacteroidaceae bacterium | reverse complement strand
CAGCCATTGACGGCAACCTGCTCGTAGGCATCACCTGCAAGACACCCGCCATGCCCGCAGGCAGCATCCTCACACTAAGCCGTACAGACAAAGGAACAGGCCTGTATGTAACAGACTCCGCAACAGAGATGGGATACAACACAGCCTATCTGCCGAAGCCTTCAGGGTATAGCGGAACAGGCAAAGCTATGCCGGGGCATGACTATGTCATACCCGAAGGAATAACGAGCGGTATCGCCGAGGCGAAGAAATACTTCCAGTATGTGAAGTCTTTCTCTTATCTTGGCAACAAGTTCTATGGGGACATAAACGCCAGTTCAGCAGAACTCAACAAGCTCTACCACCTAGTGAACATGGAGGCAACGGCATTAGAGGTGGAGACAGGCACAGACCTCGTCATCAGCTGGGTGAACCCGTCTGACATGCACAAGGCGATATTCCTTTCCACCTTCTGCGACATAAACCAAGACGGCGACTTTGAAGGGGATGCAGACTTTGCCTCCGGGGAGCGCGGCTTGTACAAGCAGATAGCCTTCGGCCACCTCTTCGGCACGGTGGTAATACCTATCCCCGCCGACGCTCCGACAGGCTACACCCGTGTGCGTATGCGCTTTGACAGTGCATGGAACGAGGCGTATGATGCAGGCAAGGGGTATATGCCTGCAAACGCAAGCAGCAACCGCCACATATACGACATCATAATACGCGTAGTGAACAGCTATGACCCGTCAGGAATAGAGAAGCCCACCCAGACGACATCCCAGAACAACAAGGTATATTCCATTTACGGAGCATTTCTCGGCGACTCTCTCGATGGTCTCCCAGCCGGAATATATATCGTAAACGGGAAGAAGGTTGTGAAGCGCTGAGACCGGAAAGACAGTCAGGTGGTGAGCACAAACACATCGGGGGAGAATGCCGGAACATTCTCTCCCGATGTGTACTTTTACAAGTACAACGCAATACGGCGTTATGACCTATTTCTTCAACTTCTTGTACAGCTTCCATGCCAGCCATGCGCCATCAAAGAACATCGTTGCAGAAGAAAAGATGTTCCTCTTGTTCACATAGCGTTTGAAGCCTTTGGGCTTACCGGCATCAACCGCCACGTTGTCTTTTATGAACCTGTCCCTAAGCTCCCTGATGCGGGCAGAGTGGGTGTTGAGCTGTGCCTGTAGTTCAGCACGCCTGATAGTGAGATTGTTATTGTTCAGGACATTCATAATGTGGAAGGCAGAGAATGAAAAAGAAAGGATAGGAAGTGGGGGCAGAAACGGTTCCCTAACTCTTCAGGAGTGCCGCCATGAGGTTCATCAGCGGGTTCAGGAAAAGAATCTTCCTGAAGATAAAGAGCAGGAGGAAAACCAGCAAATACGCAACCGCCATAATGACGAATGCCCAGAGCATCCCTGTGTATTCGCCGATAAAGAGAGCCAACGCAAGGGAGAGGAAAATGGAAATTACGATTCCGAAAAAGAAAGAAAAAACGATAAAGATGAGCGCAGTAAGTATGCGCACACCTTTATCCGCTGCGTCAATTTTCAAGAGTTCAGCCCTGACGCCAAGCCAATCCTTGATGGCGTCGATAAGCTGCGTTATTGTCTCGATATTCTTGTCTGACGAAATCATTATAGATAACTTCCATTAATTCAGAAGTTAAATGAAGTTATGCGCCTACGGCGCGGAAGTTAAAGGAAGTTAAAGGACAATACTTCCTGAGTATAAAACACATACGTCCTTTAACTTCCGCTGCAAAGCAGCATAACTTCCTTTAACCTCTTATAACTTCCAATTTATAGAACGCATCTTCGATTTATATTGCCTCGTCTGTAGCTGCGTCCTTGATGTCATCCACAAGGTCGTCCACCTCTTTGAGAGACAATTTGAGGTTGTGCTTTTCACAGAAGTCCTTTACAGTGTCTGCAATTTTGCCACGTGTATCCTTGCCCTTTTCTGGTGCTGCGAGCAAACCGATAGCTGCTCCAGCGATTGCGCCGCCAAGGAAGGCGCCGATGTAACTTAAAGCTTTCATGATTTTTGTTTATTTGATTGATTATCGCGTGATTATCGTATGCAAAGGTAAAACTAATTTCATTCACGGCAACAAACAATGTGCGAAATTTACGAAAAAAAAGGAAAAATAACACCTATTAACTATTTTTAAGGAGGTTTTTGGCGCGGTATATGTTTTATCTTTCTAATTTTGCAGCATAAATGATGTTGAACAATATAAACTAATTTTGAAATAAACATGAAAAAATGTCTCGTAATTTGTGCCTCCATGGCGTTGGCACTCTCGTTCACAGGTTGTAAATCGTCAGAAAGTGCTTACAAGAAGGCTTACGAAAAGGCTAAGGCAGCAGAAGAGACCGGCTATGTTGCAGAAACGACAAACACTGTCGAGGAAGTGGTCGCAACTCCCGTTGTGCCTGTAATTGAGAAACCGGCAGCAGAAACCACTGTCGTAAGGGTTGAGGACGCCCCCGTGCGCAACGAGGACGTTTCGCTTGTTGACGGTGCAGGCCTGAAGGCATACAGCGTGGTTGTAGGTTCATTCGGTGTCAAGGCAAACGCAGACCGTCTGCAGCAGGAGCTGCTCAACAAGGGCTACAGCGCCCAGATTGTACGCTCTCCGAGCAATATGTACAGAGTAGTTGCCTCCACATCAGACACCCTCAGCGACGTAGTGTATGAGCGCAGCCGCCTTGAGCAGACATACCAGGGTGCATGGCTTTTGCGCAAGAAGTAGGATATGCGCATTGTTGCTGTTGACTACGGCCGCAAGCGTTCTGGAATAGCAGTAACCGACCCGCTTCAGATTATTGCCAACGGGCTGGAAACGGTGGCAACAAATACTCTTCTCTCCTTCCTTGAGGACTATGTCCGCCAAGAGCAGGTAGAGAAGATTATTTTTGGTGAGCCGAAGCAGTCTGACGGAAGCCCATCTGAGAACATGGCACGGGTGCGGCAGTTTGTGGCAAGATGGAACAAGCTCCACCCGGAGATTCCCACAGAAATGTATGACGAGAGGTTTACCTCTGTGCTTGCCCACAGGGCGATGATTGATGCCGGATTGCGGAAGAAGGCACGTCAGGACAAAGCCCTTGTGGACACCATCTCCGCAACGATTATACTCCAGGACTACCTTGAGTCGAAGAAACGATGGTAAAGGAGGTAAAGTGGAGATATTTGGGGGAGTTAAAGGAGTTAAAGGAGTTAAAGGAGTTAAAGGAGTTAAAG
>JABUUG010000035.1:26504-28744 GCA_021443285.1 Bacteroidaceae bacterium | reverse complement strand
AAAAAGACATTTGTCTTTAACTCCTTTAACTTCCTTAACTCCCGTTTACAGAACCTACCCCAAATGATATTACCCATTTACATATACGGAATGCCTGTGCTGCGAAAAGTGGCAGAGGACATCACCCCAGACTATCCGGAGCTGAAGACACTCATAAAGGACATGTGGCAGACGCTGGAATCGTCTGGGGGCATAGGATTGGCAGCCCCGCAAATCGGGAAGGCTATCAGGATAGTGCTGATAGACCTGACCCCGCTGAAGGAGGATATGCCGCAGTATGAGAATTTCAAGCAGGTATATATAAACGCACATATACTGGAATACGACGAGACCACCAAGGAAACGAGCGACGAGGGTTGCCTTTCCGTTCCGGGACTGTCGGAGAAAGTAACCCGTCCCACACGTATCCGTGTGAAATGGATGGACGAGCAGTTTGACGAGCACGAGGAATGGGTGGATGGCTACCTCGCACGTGTCATGCAGCACGAGTTCGACCATCTGGAAGGCGCCCTGTATGTGGACAGGGTGAGCCCGTTAAGAAAGACTTTGCTGAAAAACAAACTGAAGGCAATGGCACAAGGGAAGTATTCGGCTTCCTACAAGACCAAAGGGTGCAGAAAGTAATACTTCTCGGCATAGTGTTGCTCTCATGTCTGAAGACTGCTGCACAGTTCAACTACGACAGAGTGCTGATGGTGGGGCGTTCTGCGCTCTACTATAGCGACTATGTTCTTTCAATACACTATTTCAACCAGGTCATCAGCGCAAAGCCTTATCTGTATGAGCCATGGTACCTGCGTTCCATCGCCAAGTACAATCTGGAGGACTACATCGGTGCTGCGGACGACTGCGAGCAGGCTCTGAAGCTCAACCCGTATGTAGTGGACATCTACCACCTCCACGGCATCTGTGCCATCAAGCAGAAGGACTACGAAACTGCCATCGCCGACTATGACAAGGCGATAAGGCTCCAGCCGAACAACAAGGACTTCTGGTTCAACCGCACCGTCTGCTATCTGGAGAAGAAGGAATATCCCAAGGTGCATGAGTATGTTGACACCATAATGAACAAATGGGAGAAGAGTGCACAGCTCTACCTGCTGGATGCGGATGCCTATCTCAACGAGACGGACACCGTGAAGGGGGTTGAGCAGATAAAGAAAAGCCTGGAGCTGGACGAGTATAACGAGAAGGCATGGGAGTTCCTCGCAATGGTGAACCTGAACCACAAGAAATGGAGGGACGCCGACAAACAGCTGACAAAGGCAATACACCTGAGGCAGAACTTCGCCCCACTCTACCTCAACCGTGCGCTTGCGCGCGTGAACATTAACAATATAAGGGGCGCACTCGCCGACTACGACAAGACCATAGAAATCAGCCCGGACAACATGATAGCCCACTACAACCGGGCTGTGTTGAGAATGCAGGTGGGTGATGACAACCGGGCACTTGTGGACTTTGACTTTATTGTGAAGCACGAGCCGAAGAATGTGATGGCACGCTTCAACAGGGCTATGCTGAGGCAGAGTACAGGCAATGTGCGCGGAGCCATCGAAGACTACACGCTGCTCATCAACGATTTCCCCGACTTCTGGTACGGTCTCCAGCAAAGGGCGATACTCTACAGGAAGATAGGTCAGACAGCGAAGGCGGATCTCGACGAGTTCAAGATATTCAACTCGCAGAACAACAAGCACTACGGTCTCGGCCCGCAGAAGTGGTCGAAGGCAAAGGTGAACGACGTGAGGAAGCGGTCGGAGATAGACTTCGCCAAGTATCAGATGCTCATCGTGGAGGACACCATGACCGTGGAACGCGAAGACCTGAAGGAGGAGTTCACGGGAATGCGCGGGAAGATACAGAACAGGAATGTGGAAGAGCACTTCCTCGACCAGAAGATTGTACCTGAGGAATATGCTGCTGCCGACACCCTGCTGAACCGTTCAATAGAGGAGTACAACAAGGGCTGTGTGTCTGCCCACGAAGAGAACTACGATGAGGCGATAGACCACTTCACCCGCGCCATTGCCATCGACCCGAAGCTCGACAGGGCATACTTCAACAGAGGACTGGCACTTGTAAAGGCTGGCAAGAGCAAGGACGCCCTGAAGGACTTTTCAAGGGCAGGAGAACTGGGAGTGGCACAGGCATACAGCCTACTGAAGAAATACAGCAAATAAAGAAATTTGGGGGAGTTAAAGGAGTTAAAGAAGTTAAAGGAGTTAAAGGAGTTAAAG
>JABUUG010000035.1:23600-25567 GCA_021443285.1 Bacteroidaceae bacterium | reverse complement strand
GTTCCTACAGGGAACTTCGGAAACATTCTGGATGCTTACTATGCAGGACGAGGACGGCGGGGTATATCATAAGCTGACGACACCCGAATTTGAGGATTTTGTCATGCCAAGTGAGTGCCGCAAGCCGCGCTATGTGGTGAAGAAGACCACCTGCGCGACACTCGACTTCGCCGCAACCATGGCTCTCGCCTCGCGTGTCTTCCAGCCATACGAGAGGCAGACACCCGGTTTCTCGGAGAAAGCCATCAATGCCGCAAAGAAGGCATATATATGGGCATTGAAGAACCCCAAGGTTTATTACAGCCAGAAGGAGCTCAACAATCAGTATGACCCCAAGATTTCCACTGGAGAATATGGCGACAATGACTCAAACGACGAGTTCTTCTGGGCTGCCTGCGAACTGTACAACTCCACGCAAACGAACATCTATCTGCTGGAGATAAAGTCGCGCAAGCCGAAGACCTTCAAGGCTCCCGTATGGGGCGAGGTCGGCTCGATGGGCATAATGTCATGGCTGACGTACTGGTCAAACAATCCCCGTCCGCGCACCCCTGAAATAACGGAGATATTCGACTACGGCAAGCAGATGCTCGTGAAATGGGCTGACGAATACATAAACGGCGTGGACAAGACCATCTACCTTTCTCCTTTCGGCAACAAGAAGGAGGATTTCCACTGGGCAAGCATGGCTGAGGGCGCTGCAACAGAGGCGATAATACTCGCCCAGGCGTTCAATCTGACCAAGGAGAAGAAATACCTCGTCAATGCGCGTCGCAATGCCGACTATATTTTCGGCCGCAATGCCACAGGCTACTGCTTCGTTACCGGCTTCGGAGACAAGAGCCCGATGCACCCACACCACCGCATATCGGCAAGCGACAATGTGGAGAAACCCGTTCCCGGTCTGCTCGTCGGCGGTCCTAACGCGAAGGCAAACGAGGGAGATTTCTACGAGTCTGAACAGCCAGACAAACGCTATGCCGACAACCAGGGATCATTCATGACAAACGAGATTGCCATAAACTGGAACTCCGCCCTTGTGGTTATGACAGCGGCCTTGGAGACATTCAAGAGCCACTCGTATTAACTTAACGAATAATGAATAGTGAATAGTTTGCTTCCGCACAGACTGTTCACATTCAAACATCGCGGTAGCAAACTATTCATTCTTCACTATTCACTATTAGTTAAAAAGCTGCGGCAGCAAACTCCTCACTCTTCATTATTCTTGCTCTGGCAAGCGGCAAAGCCGATTACGTTATTCACTAAATTTTCCCCCATGAACACCAAAACACTATTTCTCGCGTCTGTTGCCATTTCTGCCTTGTTATCATGCGGCAACAAGACAAACCAAGAGACCGAAGGACAGGACAGCCTCACTGCCGAGGATTTTATACCCAACGACTCCGATGCGCCAGGACTGATTAACGACTCCACCTTCATCGGCATCATCGACGGTGTGGGAACAACCACCCATTCCATTGTCCTTATAAGTACTGGCGAGGATCCCGACACCGTAGCATTCAATGTCGATGACGAGACAGACCAGACAAACTGCCACGCCATACTGGAAGGCAGCCCATGCCAGATAGTATTCAAGGGAGACATTAACGACGACCCCGTGGCGACATATATCGAAACGCCCAAAACCTACGACGACGCCATCGGCCGCTGGACAGCAGAAGACCCCATGAGCGGCAAGCCAATCTGCATTGAGCTGAACGTTTGCGGAGAAATCAAGGTTAAAGGTCTGAAGGATTTGCGTGCCGTAAGCTGGAAAATAGCCAACGATGACCTCGGCGAGATAACCATCGTTACGAAGGGCTACGAGGGCGAGGACGTGGATGTCAAGGCAACAATAGCCAAGGACGGCAAGACTCTTGCATTGGAAAACGACAATAATGTATATGTAAAAAACTAACCTTTTAAGGCAACATCTATTAATTGGAGTTAAAGGGGAGTTAAAG
>JABUUG010000035.1:18723-23545 GCA_021443285.1 Bacteroidaceae bacterium | reverse complement strand
TCCACATTAACTCCACAATAACTACACTTCACTCCCATTTATAGAACCCACCTTAAAGGAGTTAAAGGAGTTAAAGGAGTTAAAGACATTACCTATGTGGGTTGTATTCAAATAGTTCCTGAGAAGAGACATTTGTCTTTAACTCCCAACCTCAGTTACCACTCCTTTAACTCCTTTTAACTCCCTTAACTCCCCATTTATAGAACTAACCTCTTAAATTATTATATTATGAACATTTCTTTAGACATTACAAAAGCACAGAGCTTCCTCGCAGCAGGCGCAGTTGAGGCTCTTGAGTCACAGGTAAAGGCTGCACAGCAGTCGCTCGAAAACGGCACATGCCCAGGCAACGATTTCCTCGGCTGGCTGCATCTGCCATCGTCAATAACGCCGGAGTTCCTTCAGGAAGTGAAAGATTGCGCACAGGTAATCCGCGAGAACTGCGAGGCTGTAGTCGTGGCAGGTATCGGCGGTTCCTATCTCGGCGCAAAGGCTGTTATTGAGGCTCTCGGCAACTCCTTCTCATGGCTCATAGCAGACAAGAAGAACCCGACCATCCTCTTTGCAGGAAACAATATCGGCGAGGACTATCTGGCAGAGCTTACAGACTATCTGAAAGGCAAGAAATTCGGTATCATAAACATCTCCAAGTCGGGTACAACCACAGAGACCGCCCTCGCCTTCCGTCTTCTCAAGAAGCAGTGTGAGGACCAGCTCGGCAAGGAAAATGCAAAGAAGGTAATCGTAGCCGTAACCGACGCTGTGAAGGGTGCTGCACGCACTTGCGCAACAAAGGAAGGCTACAAGACATTCGTTATCCCAGACAATGTCGGCGGCCGCTTCTCTGTTCTCACTCCAGTAGGTCTGCTTCCTATCGCCTGCGCCGGCTTCGACATCGACGCCCTCGTTTCAGGTGCTGTTGATATGGAGAAGGCTTGCGGCAAGGACGTTCCTTTCGCAGAGAACCCGGCAGCACAGTATGCCGCAGTGCGCAATGCACTCTATCAGAACGGCAAGAAGATAGAGATACTCATCAACTACCAGCCAAAGCTCCACTTCATGTCTGAATGGTGGAAGCAGCTCTACGGAGAGTCGGAAGGTAAGGACAACAAGGGTATATTCCCAGCATCGTGCGACTTCACAACCGACCTGCACTCTATGGGCCAGTGGATTCAGGAAGGCGAGCGCACCATCTTCGAGACAGTAATCAGCGTAGAGAAGCCTAACTGCAAGATGCTCTTCCCATCAGACGAGGAGAACCTCGACGGTCTGAACTTCCTCGCAGGAAAGCGTGTTGATGAGGTGAACAAGATGGCAGAGCTTGGCACACAGCTCGCACACGTTGACGGCGGCGTGCCAAACATCCGCATCAGCGTGCCGGAACTCAACGCATACTACATCGGACAGCTCATCTACTTCTTCGAGATTGGCTGCGGCATAAGCGGCAATGTCCTCGGCGTTAATCCGTTCAACCAGCCAGGCGTTGAGGCTTACAAGAAGAACATGTTCGCACTCCTTGAGAAGCCAGGATACGAAGAGGAGACAAAGGCTATAAAGGCAAGACTCGCCAAATAAGCCATAACCGACAGCATCCTTAAACCCCAATAGTTCATTAGAGAAACAAATCGTCTTAAACCTTCTTTTCGTTATCCTTTTTGCCTATTCTCAATTACAATGGAACCCCCATTGCTCAATCAAATAGACAAAAAAGCTATTCAAAAATAAGATTCAATACAAACCATTCTCTAATGGACTATTGGGGGTAAAAACATTCAGGGTTTCCAGTCATAAACATTTTGTGTTTCAGCTGGAAACCCTTCTTTTTGTCTGCAAAGTATTTTGAGGAGCTACATGCTGAGTGGGGGCAACTATATGCCTGCCTACACTCCCTTCATAATAAAAAGCACTGCGAGCCAGTGTGCAATGCTGCCCAGAAGGACGAAGACATGCCACACGGCATGGTAGTATTTCCGCGAGTCGTGGGTGAAGAAATATGTGCCGAAGGTGTAGAAGAGTCCCTCGGCGAGTATGCAAATCATTGGCAGTGTGCCCATTGCAAGATAAACGGGCTTGGCGATGAAGATGATGCTCCAGCCCATTGTGAGGTATATGCCGAGCGACAGTGCCGGCAGTTTCCCGAAAGCGAACACCTTATAGAATATCCCGCCAATGACCAGCGCCCACTGCACCGCGAACATTGTCCAGCCGAGTACACCGCCGAGCAGTCCGATACATATAGGGGAATAGCTGGCGGCTATCATGACATAGATACTGATATGGTCGAGTTTGCGCAGCCTTAGCTTCGCCTTCTTTGACACACACCAGTGATAGAGCGTGGAGCAGCCGTACATGAGCATCATACCCGCAACGAAGATGCTGACGCCAAGGGTGTAGCACCAGTTGATGCAGCAGCCAAGCCATATCATGTACCATGAGGTGAATACGGCGAAACAAAAGCCGGCAATGTGCGTGGAGGAGTTCACAATCTCCTCGCGTGTTCGTGGGGTAATCATCGTCTTATTTACAATTTAACCATCTACAATTTACCATTTGATTCTATTTGATTATTGGGCGATTATAGCGAGACAGGGAAATTATTCAAATTCTCAAATAAAGTTCAATCTGCAAACAGTAAATCGTGAGATGGCAAATGAAATCAGGTTCATTATTTCAGAACTATCTTGTATGGGAAAGTTTCCTCCTCTACTGCCTGCTTGTCACCCTCGTATGGGTTGAAGGTGTAAGGCTTGTATTCTGTCTTTGGACATCCCACCACCACTGCATAGTATTTGCAGCCAGGTACGATGCGCATCGTCATCTTTATGTTTTTTCCTGAGTAAATAGGACTGTATGTCGCATCCTTTTTCTCATCTACTCCAACAATCATGGTCTTGTAGGTGGCATTGGCTGAAGTGTTCAGACCAGTGAAATCCACATTCAGTTTCTTTGCGTTCTTCTTAACCTCCAACTCAACTATGTTAAAACCCCATATCTGGGGTATAGTCTTCTCGGAGGGTTGATAAACGGTCTTGCCCCTTACGGTTGAGACATCCATCTTAGACAACAACTCAACAGGGAATTTCTTGTGGGATGCCTTCACCCGCGGGAAATCGAAGGTAAGCAGACGTGCATAACACTCCGCCATCTCGTTGTTCATGTCATCAATGCTCAGGCTGAACATCTTCATGTAGGTTGTTGCCGGATCATCTCCTTTTTCACCCGCCCTGAACAAATCGGCAACCACATTCCTACCGCGCTTCATCGACCAGTACTCGAGAACGAATGGAGAGTGGTAGATATTCTCCCAAGCGAGGAAGCGGAGGTGGTGATTGTCAATAAAACCTTTCCAATGGTAGCTCTCATCGGTAGTCCATTCGGAGTTCACCTGCCAAAGCATCCATTGCGATGCCATCTCAAAGATGCCTCCCCCACCCCATGCCTTACCTGTATCATCGCAGCAGATTTGACTCTGGAACGAATGACCGAGCTCATGGGCTATGCAGTTCAGTTTGGAGTCCTGCACACGGTTGGGGGCAATCCAAAGTGCACCGATAGTGTTGTCGTAGTCACCGCCGTATGCCGTACCCTCCAACGAGTAGTTCAGCATCACCATCATGCGGTATCTGTCTGCCTTCGAGCCCGGTTTAATGAACTGCAGCGTGTCTTTATAGAATGTGTAGAACCGCTGAAGCTGAGAGAGCAGGTTGTTGAGATCAACCTTCATGCTCTTCCCCTCGAGGTCAGGGGCTTTATCCAATTCACCGCCAAATGGCTTTTCCCAAAACACCACCACATCGGGCGTGAATGCCATATTAGCATAGCTCCATTTTGATGTCGCCTTCGTGAAGTCGTTGTCTGCGAGGTCTTTTGGAATGAAAATCTCTTTTCCACATGGAGGCTGGTATACAGAATCAGATTGCGCAACTGACGGAACAACTACAGCATGCAGGCATACAGCGATGAAAAAGTGTTTGATGTTCATTGTAAGGAGCAGTAAGATTGAAGCCCCCCGGACTGGACGACGAGGGGGCTTTTATAAAAATCACTTCACTTCCCAGATGTCGTTTGTCTCCAGGAGTTCTGCGAAGGTGTGGTATTTCTTTGCTGCCTTCACCTCTTCTATCTGCGCATTGACAGCATCGTTGTAGGTGGGGGCCGCCACATCGCGGATAACGCCCAGGGCTATCGGGAAGCCGTTGGTACCGTCCATCATGGCGAGCTTAAGCTGGAGGGTGTTGTCCTCGCAGTGTGCGTCATGCTTCAGGATATCCTTTTCCGTTATGCCGTTCTCACCAAGCTTCACTACCTTCAGCGAAAAACCGTCCTGCATGATGCCGAACTCGTTGTTCTCTCCGAAGATGAGCGGTTCGCCGTGCTTCACATAGATGGCGTTCTTGGCACGACCGTCCTTTGAATAAACGTTGTCGTGGGTGCCGTTGTTGAATATCACGCAGTTCTGGAGAATCTCGCAAACGGATGCTCCCTTGTGGCTGTATGCAGCCTTCAGGACATCTATCGTGCCGGGGGCATCGGTGGCAACGGCGCGTGCGAAGAAGTTGCCGCGTGCGCCGAAACAGAGCTCTGCTGGGCGGAAGGGGTCTTCAACAGTGCCGTAAGGAGACGACTTGCTGACGAAGCCTCTCGGCGATGTCGGGGAATACTGTCCCTTGGTCAGACCGTAGATGCGGTTGTTCAGGAGAATCATGTTCAGGTCTATGTTGCGGCGGTTGGCATGGATGAAGTGGTTGCCGCCGATGGCGAGTCCGTCGCCGTCGCCTGAAATCTGCCATACAGTCATATCGGGATGAGCCACCTTGAAGCC
>JABUUG010000035.1:10601-18572 GCA_021443285.1 Bacteroidaceae bacterium | reverse complement strand
GTTCATGCCGTAAGTGTTCATATAGTGTGGCAGGCGTGAAGAGCAGCCGATGCCGGATATTACGGCAATGTTCTCAGGCGCTACGCCTATCTCTGCCATTGCCTTATGTAGTGATGCGAGGAAGAAGTGGTCGCCGCATCCCGGACACCAACGTGGCTGTCCTTTTTTATAATCTTGTGCTGTGTAAGTAGTCATATTATTTCTTTATCAATAAATCGAACTTATTAAACTTATTTACCGAGTTGCCAACTTTCCCAGCGTTTATCAACAATACTCGTTGAATGCCTCTACCAGTTCGGCAACCACGAACGGCTGTCCCTTTACCTGGTTGAACTGTGCGGGCACGAAATTGTCGACCTTCATGCGCAGGAAGCCTGCGAGCTGACCCATGTTCTGCTCTGCCACAACCACCTTCGGGTATTTCTTCAGCACCTCGGAGGTGTTCTTTGGCAGAGGATTGATATACTTGAAGTGGGCAAGCGCAACCTTCTTCCCTGCCGCACGCATCTCGTCCATTGCGGCGTGCAGATGGCCGTAAGTGCCGCCGAAGCCAACGATGAGCAGGTCAGCATCGTCCTTGTCGCCCTCCACCACAAGGTCAGGCACCTTTATGTTGTCAATCTTCTGCTGGCGCAGTCTTGTCATGAGGTCGTGGTTCTCGGGATTTGTTGATATGGCACCCGTCTCGTTGTCCTTCTCCAGTCCGCCGAGGATATGCGTAAAGCCCTCACGACCAGGTACTGCCCAGTAGCGCACGCCGTTCTCGTTGCGGTTGTATGGCGCCCACTTGCCCTTCATCTCTTCTGGCACGTATGGAGGGTTGATGGCAGGATACTCCTCAAGGTTGGGGAGTTTGAAAGCACCCGAACCGTTTGCCACAAAAGCATCCGTGAGGAGTACTACAGGTGTCATGTATTCAAGGGCAATCTTGCAAGCCTGATATGCGGCGTCGAAGCAATCCACAGGCGAGCATGCTGCCATGACAGGCAATGGCGACTCGCCGTTGCGACCGAAGAGCACCTGCAGGAGGTCTGTCTGCTCAGACTTGGTCGGAAGTCCCGTGGCCGGACCGCCGCGCTGCACATCAAGCACGACAAGCGGAAGTTCCATTATCACGGCGAGGTTCATCGCCTCACTCTTCAGACAGATGCCCGGACCGGATGTCGAGGTAACGGCAAGTGCACCGGCGAACGATGCACCGAGTGATGAAGCGCAGCCGGCAATCTCATCCTCACACTGCACTGTTGTTACACCGAGCGACTTGTGCTTTGAAAGCTCATGCAGCACATCTGTTGCAGGGGTGATGGGGTAAGAGCCGAGATAGAGCTTCAGTCCAGCCTTTTCCGCTGCGGCAATGAGTCCGTAGGCAGTAGCCTTGTTGCCCGTAATGTCCATATAGCGCCCCGGCACCTTTGTCTTCGACTCTATGCGGTAAGTGTTTGGCACAGAGGCGTGTACATTGTGTCCGTAGTCAAAGCCCGCCTGCACCACCTTGATGTTGTTCTCGGCTATTGCCGGCTTCTTTGCGAACTTGTCGCGCAGGAAATTGTTCACGAGGTTTATGTCGCGGTTGAACAGCCAGCAGACGAGTCCGAGCGCGAACATATTGCGGCACTTCATTATCGCCTTGTTGTCCATTCCGCTGTCGGCGAGGCAGTCCTTCACCATCTTTGTCAGAGGACACTGGATGACGCGGTCCGGGTCGATGTTCATTTCGCCGAGGTAGTCCTCCGTCTTGAAATCAGCCTTCTGCAGGTCTTTCGGTCCGAATGAATCGGTGTCGATGATGATTGTGGCACCGGTCTTCGCATACTTGTACTGTGTCTTGAGTGCCGCTGCGTTCATAGCGACAAGCACGTCGCACTTGTCTCCCGGAGTATAGACTGTGCCAGCCCCGATATGAACCTGAAAACCGGACACTCCTGTGAGCGAGCCCTGCGGGGCGCGTATGTCAGCAGGAAAGTCCGGGAAAGTAGAAATACCGTTACCTATAGTAGCGGAAACAGTAGAGAAGATGTTGCCGGCAAGCTGCATACCGTCGCCGGAATCACCAGAAAAGCGTACTACAACGCTGTCTAATTCTTTTATTTCCATGTATGTATATTGATTGTTGTTGATTATTCTTTACCCCTCCTGTCTCAGTGCATAACGATACACTGAAATCACATTCTGCACCGCGCAAAGTTATGGATTTGGGATATTAGACCATTCAAAAAGAATGCTATCTTGTTTATTAATCATTCCTAAACTATCACACGTCATTCTATATCGTCAAGAATATCGGCAATATCCTCATATTCATAGCCTTTGGAAAGGGCGTACCTTATGAGCTTCTGCCGCTTCTTGTTGGGATCTGTCTCAGTCCGCAGCATACGCTTCTTTTCCTCAATCACAGCCCGCAGGTTGTCTCCCCCACCCTCTTCTTTGCAGACCTCGCTGGCAGCATCTTGGATAATGCAGTCGTCTATGCCCTTAGAGCGCAGCATACTCACTATTTTCCTCATCCCCCATCGGTTGAATTTCATCTTGTCCTCTATGTATGCCGCAGCATAACGCCTGTTGTCTATGAAGCCGTGAGCGGTAAGCTGTGCCATTATCTTGGAATGTTCTTCCTCTGGCACACCCCATCGGAAGAGTTTGCTTATTGCGTCCTGTTCGCATATTTCCTTTTTGGCGCACAGGGATGAAAGACGTTGAAGAGGAGACATGGTAGTGAAGAGTGAATAGTGGGTTCTATAAATTGGAAGTCAAGGGAGTTAAGGGAGTCAAGGGAGTTAAGGGAGTTAAAGGAGTTAAAGACAAATGACTTTTTCTGAAGACAACTACTTGAGCACAAAGCACATAGGTAACGTCTTTAACTCCTTTAACTCCCTTAACTCCTTTTAACTCCCTTAACTCCTTTAACTTCATAATCAATAGATATTGCCTAAAATGTTTCTCGGATGGTGGTTCAGTATTTCCTCCCTCAGCGTGTGGGTGTCGATGTGGGTGTATATCTCGGTTGTCCCGATGCTCTCGTGTCCGAGCATTGCCTGTATCACCCGCAGGTCTGCCCCACCCTCCAGCAGTGTTGTGGCGAAGGAATGGCGCAGGGTGTGGGGGGAGATGGTCTTCTGTATGCCTGCCCTTATGCCGGTATCCTTTATCATAATGAGAATCATGGTGCGCGTGAGCCTTGCACCCCGGCGGTTGAGGAACACGATATCCTCCTCGCCCTTCTTTATGTTCGTCATAAGGTTGCGGTCTATGAACCACAGCCGCAGCTGCTCTATTGCCGTATGCGATATAGGCACAAGCCTCTCCTTCCTGCCCTTGCCGAGCACACGTATGAACCTATCGTCGAGATAAAGGTTGGAAAGCGTAAGATTGCACAGTTCGCTCACCCGCAGTCCGCATGAGAACAGCACCTCTATGATAGCCTTGTTCCTCTGACCTTCCCATTTCGAGAGGTCTATCGCCGCCTCCATGCGGTCTATCTCCTCTGTGGAAAGCACTTCGGGCAGATGGTCGCCGAGCCGGGGCGACTCCAACAGTTCCGTCGGGTCCTTGTCTGTATATTCCTCCAAGAGCAGGAACTTGTGGAAGGAACGCACGCCCGACAGTATGCGGCACTGTGAACGCGGGCCTATGCCTATGTCGCGCAGCGAGGCGGAGAACGACTCCACATCCTGCAGTTCAGCCTTGCAGGGGTTGTCTATGCCCGCCGATGACAGGTAGGACAGGTATTTCTCCACGTCTCGCAGATAAGCCTCGACAGTGTTCTCCGTGAAATTCCGCTCCAGCCTGAGATACCTCCTGTACCGCGCCACCTGCGAAGAATTGGTCTTTACGGTGTATGGCTTACGCATTGTCATCCTCGCCGCTATGGTCTCTGTTCATGTATTCGCGTGGCGACATTCCGTAGAGCTTGCGGAACACGGTGGAGAAGTTGTTCGGATTGGGGAAGCCCACCATGTCCGCCACCTCCGCAATGGAGTGCTTCTTCTTGCTCAGCAGTTCCGCCGCACGTTTCAGGCGGATGTTACGGATGAAGTCGGTGGAAGTCTGGTTTGTCAGTTCCTTCAGCTTCCTGTTCATGTGCACGCGGCTCACTCCGACCTCGCTTGCCAGCATATCCACCGTCAGCTTCTGGTCGAATATGTGCGCTTCCACAACCTTCATTATGCGCTTCATAAACCTCTCGTCGGGCGACAGTATCTCCACCTTCGGAGCCTTGCGGCTTGCCGTGGACTGCTTGCCCTCATATACGTTCTTCAGCCGCTGGCGGCTTTGTATCACGTTGTTCACCGTAGATTTCAGGAGCGTTACGTCGAACGGCTTTGTCAGGAATGCCGCCGCACCCACGTTCAGTCCCTCCACGTTTGTCTGCGTGTCGCTGAGGGCAGTCAGCAGGATTATCGGTATGTGGTTTATGTTCACGTTAGCCTTCATCTGCCGGCAGAGTTCTATGCCGCTCATGCCCGGCATCATGATGTCGGAGATTACGAGGTTGGGCTTCTGCGCCAGAATCTCCGCCAGCGCACTCTCGCCGGAATTGCAGATGGAGCAGTGGTATTTGCTCTGCAGCTCCTGCATTATGTAGCGCGAAATCTCCTCATCGTCATCTACAATCAGCACCTTGTACTTTGACTGTGAATGCACCTTCGCATTTTTGTAGGGCAGTGGTTGCGGATTCTCCTCCGCAGGCGCATCTTCATGCTTTGCCACAGTCTCTGCCGCAATCTGCTCGTCGGTTTTCTCCGTTATTTCAGAAGGAGACAGTTCCTCTTCCGAGAGATGCTCCCTGCCTGTCGGCAGTTCTATGAAGAACTTCGAGCCAGGCCCCTCCTCGTTGTTCGTGACGTATATCTCGCCGTGGTGCAGCTTGGTGAGGGCCTGCGTGAGGTGGAGTCCCACACCCGTTCCAGCCGTATATTGGCTGTTCACCTGGTAGAAGCGGTTGAAGATGTTCGGTTTCTCTGCGTCCGGTATGCCTATACCGTTGTCGCTGACGCTTATCACAGCCTTGCCCCCTACGCGCCTCAGCTCCACCGTTACCACACCGTCTGCGGGCGCGAACTTCATGGCGTTCGACAGGATGTTCGACACCATCTTGTCGAAGTTCTTTACGTCTATCCACAGCCTCATCGCGTCTATGCCGTCGTGTATGTAGGTGAACGTGATGTTCTTCTCCTTCATGTATCCCGTGAACGACTTGCATATATCCTCTATTAGCGGCACCACGTCATGCTCCCCGAATGTCAGTTTCAGTTTGCCGTTGTCGAGCTTCCTTATGTCCATCAGCTCGTTTATGAGTCCGAGTATCCGCTTGGCGTTGCGGTTCATCGTGTCGTAGTTCCTGCGCCTGTTGTCCACATCGCTGTCGTTCGCCATGAGCTTCTGCAGCGGACTGAGGATGAGCGTCATCGGCGTGCGTATCTCGTGCGATATGTTTGTGAAGAACTCCAGCTTCGAGCGGTTTATCTCGTCCACCTTCGTCTGCTCGGCAAGCGCCTTGCGCGTAGCCATAATCTGGCGATACTGCACCATTACGTATCTTGCCACGCACACAAAGATTACGAGGTAGGCTATCCATGCCATCCAGTGGTTGTACCACGGCACATGGATTTTCACGGTTATCTCGCACGGCTGTATCTCCGGTTTGCCCGACACATATATCCTTATTCTGTAAAGCCCCGGAGAGAGGTTGCTGAAGGATATGCGGTGCGTACCTGCCGGAAGCACTACCGGCTCGTCGTCGTTTATCGTGTATTCGTATGTGAATCCGTCAGGGGCGGAGAGCTCCTTTTCCGCAAACTCCAGCGAGAAGCTGTTGTCTGTTGAGGAAAGGTCAAAGCGGGTCGCCTCCATAGTGTTGGTCGTGGTAACATTCCACAAGCCGGAAACCGTGCGCGTATCTACGGGACGGTTGTTCAGGTAGAAGTCTGTCAGGCGCACCGTCCACTTGTCGCTCGGCGAACCGGCATCTGTCGGGCGGAAATACGACACGCCGCTCGTGCCGCCGGCCCACAGCCTGCCCTGAGAGTCTATATAGGCTGCACCACGGGAGAACTCGTTGCCCTGTATGCCATCGGCGGCAGTGAAGTTCGCCACATGCTTCATGTCCGGACTGAACTGCGCCAGCCCCGAACTTGTTGTCGCCCATACCATTCCGTAGTCATCGCATCTCACGGCATAGACCGTATTCGATATGAGTCCCTGTGCCGTCGTCAGCGTCGTAACCTTCCCTGTGCGCACATCCAGACGGGCAAGCCCATGGCTCGTTGCCACCCACAGGTTTCCGCTCCTGTCCTCCGTTATGTCATGCACTATGATGCCCTGAAGGAAGTGCTTCTGCCCCACCACAGGCTTCCCGTTGTTCTCACTTACCACATACATTCCGTCGAAGGTGCCGACATATATGTTACCGTCCTTCGTAACCTGCGAGCACAACTGCCACTCGTTCAGTCCGGGGATAATGGAATACTCCGGTATCACCCTGCACGTCTTCGTGTCTATGCAGAATATGTTGCATCCCAGTGTCGTGGCCCACAGTCTGCCCCTATGGTCAATCTTTACCGCCATGACGCTTCTCACCGCCTTTCCGTCCCTGTCATAAATAGGGACACTGGTGTATGCCCCGTTCATGCTGTAGTAGCCCAAACCGTCGGTAAATGACGCCACCCACACCTTGTCCGAACGCTTGGAGGCGGCGCCGAGAATGATTCGCGGGCTGCCCGTCTGCCCCATATTGTCGAAATGCGATAGCGGACTGCCGTCTGCCGACAGCCTGTAGATGCCGTCATTGTCGGTGGTTATCCAGATATTGCCATTGCAGTCCTCCGTGATGCCCGTAACCGCCTCGCTGCCTATATAGTTGCGGTCGAAAGTCTTGTGGCCGATAGTAGTGAAAAGGCTGCTCTTGTTCCTTATGTACATCACGCCCTTCTGATAAACACCCAGCCACAGGTTGCCGTCAACATCAGAAAGTATGCTGTGGATTTTCGCCTTCTGCGAATTGAAGAACTTGTTGTCGAGAGGGAAGTCCTGGAGTGTGCCGCGAGCTATGTCGTATGCCTTTATGCCGTTGCCGTCGGTGCCTATGTACATTTTCCCCGCACCGTCGAAGTCGAGTGTCGTGGGGATAACGCCCTCCGTTCCGGAGATGGTCTCGAACCTGTCGGTGGCGGTGTTTAGCCTCAGCACGCCCATGCCGATCGTGCCGACAAACACATTGCCCTCCTCATCGCTCTCCAACTGCCTGTATGTAACGCCGCTCACGTCGCCGAGGTAATGCTTCAGGCGGTTGCCCTTCTTGACATGCACGAAAATGCCGTTGCTCTGATGCGACACCCATATATTGCCCGCATTGTCCTCCATAATGTCCTGTATGTAGCGGCGTGGACCGGGATAATCCACCTCCTGGGCATACACATTATGGTCTTTCAGCGCTACACGATACAGGTCGTTGCCCGACACCCATATCTCGCCGTTGGAGAGCTGCAGTATCTTGTTCACATTGCCCGTAACAAACTTGCCGTTGGAGTCCTTTGCCAGCGTGGAGAAAGTATTGGTGTTACGGCAGAAATGCTGCAGACCGTTATGCGTGCCTACATATATGTTGCCCGCCTTGTCCTCAATGATGTCGCGCACCAGATTGTGGGAGATGGATGTCTCGTCGCCGTCGATGTGGCGGTATGTGGTGAACTTCGAGCCGTCGTAACGTGTCAGTCCGTCGTCCGTGGCTATCCATATCACGCCGAGATGATCCTGCATTATCTCGTTTATCAACGTACTCGCCAATTCATGGTCTGATGTATACAGGCGGTAATTCTGTGAATATAGTCCAAAACAGAGGCTTAAAAACAATAATATAGTACAAGCTCTTTTCATCGTCAGGTTGAATCACAATTTGTATAATCCGTATAATTCGTGGAGTTAGACCTCGCAAAAATACCTGAAAGCGCACTATTTCGGGAGACTTTTATTTGT
>JABUUG010000035.1:0-9967 GCA_021443285.1 Bacteroidaceae bacterium | reverse complement strand
CTATAGAAGTACTGGAGTAATTCATGCCCGATTACTGCAGTAATCCTAATGGAGTACTGGAGTACTTTATGCCCAAAGTACTGGCGTAAGTGTCATGTTTAGGTGTGCTAAAGGCTGCCACCTCGCTTTACCTCATCCGTTTTTGAAATCAAAAATTATGATTTCAAACTTTCCGATTTTCCCCTGTCGCGTGCCTTCAGAATTACACTTTTCCCCAAAATGAGACGGTATAAAATTACACTTTTCTCACTTTTTGACCTCTGTAAAATTACACTTTTTCCAATTTATCCACTGAAACGCGCGCTCTTTACCACTCATATCAGCATCTGCTCGGAGGCTTCTTTTTTGTCAATAAATAGGACTTATCCTACTTATCTTTCTATGCTCTAGCTGATTATAAGTCAGATAAGTCAGATCTGTTGATTTCATTGTTTTGGTCAACAAATTAAACTTATCGTATTTATCTGGAGCTGTCCTCATTGATTATAAGTCAAATAAGTCGGATTTATTGAGGGAGAAGCCATGCTGATTGAGAATATTGCGTAATTTTGCAGCCGTTACGGTCTGGGAGAAACACGTCCGGCTTAACACGAGACAGAGAATGAACATAGCCATCATACTTGCCGCCGGAAGCGGCACACGGCTGGGAAGCAGTACGCCCAAGCAGTTTCTTGAGGTGTGCGGCAAGACGCTTATGGAGCACTCCATAGCGGCGTTTGAGAGCAATGGGAACATCGACGAGATAGCGGTGGTAACGAAGGAGGAGTATTTCCCGCTTGTGGAGGAGTTCAAGCGCAGGAACGGCTTCCGCAAGGTGAAGAGGCTGCTGAAGGGCGGCAGGGAACGCTACGACTCGTCGCTCGCCGCCATAAACGCATACACCAACGACGACGACTGCCTGTTCCTGCACGACTGCGTGAGGGCGTGTGTATCGCAGGAGATAATTGACGACTGCGCACGTGCCCTGCAAGACTATGATGCGGTGGATGTGGGAGCTGAGCTGACGGACACGGTGGTGGCGGTAGACGACAGCGGATGCATCGCCGACATTCCCGTGCGGTCGATGATGCGCAACGGTCAGACGCCACAGTGCTTCCGCCGCGGCGTGATAAAGGAGGCGTTCGACATTGCCCTGAGAGACCCCGGCTTCCAGGCGACAGACGACTGCGGAGTGGTGCATAAGTATATGCCGCAGGTGAGGATATACGTGGTTAAGGGCAGTCAGGAGAACATAAAGGTAACGTACAAGGATGACCTTGAGCGTATGGAGAGGATTATAAAGGGGAGGCAGCATGCATAACCCACCCGACTACAGGCACGACACTGTGCTTCCGCTGCCGAAGGAGGTGAACGCCAACGCATGGGCTGTTGACGGAGCGTGTTCCGGCAACCCCGGCCCTATGGAATACCGCTGCATAGACCTGCAGACGGGCTACGAGGTGTTCCACTTCGGACCGATAGAAGGCACGAACAACATCGGCGAGTTTCTTGCCATAATACATGCACTGGCACTGATGGAGAAGCTGAACATACGCGACAAGGTGATATACAGCGATTCTGTGTCGGGCATGGCATGGGTGCGCAACGCGAAGGCAAAGACGATGCTGAAGCGCACGCAGAAGACTGAGAAGGCGCTCGACCTGGTGGCGAGGGGCGAACAGTGGCTGAAGACCCACACGTTCCGCGTGCCGGTGATAAAATGGGACACAAAGCTGTGGGGGGAGATTCCTGCCGACTTCAACAGGAAATAGCCGGAAAAAGGATTGGGGGAAGCAAAGAGGCTTTCTGACAGCAGCAGACAGACGAATATTCTGACCGCAGGTTTAAAACATTATTAGGCAATATCTATTTATCATGGAGTTAAAAACATTACCTATATGGTTTGTATTCAGGCAGTTGTTTTCGGAAAAGTCATTTGTCTTTGACTCCTTTAACTTCTTTAACTTCTTTAACTCCAATTTTTAGAACTCACCATTAATCAGATTTTATATGACACAAGAAGAAAAGATACAGGCACAGGAACGTATTGTCGAAGTGCTGAAGACAGTGTTCGACCCGGAGATACCGGTGAACATCTATGACCTCGGACTGATTTACCGCATAGAGGTGGACGATGAGGGGAATGCGGAAATAGACATGACCTTCACAGCCCCCACATGCCCGGCGGCCGACTTTATCCTTGAGGACGTGAGGCAGAAGGTGGAAAACCTCAGCTGCCTGAACTCCGCCAAGGTGAATATGGTGTTCGAACCGGAGTGGGACAGGTCGATGATGAGCGAGGATGCGCGCTTAGAGCTTGGGTTTGAGTGATTGTGGTTTCCGCTGCCAATTGTTCAGCGTGAGGGGGGAGGAGTTTTTCCAATTCAGAAAGTGATGTGATTGTGTGGTGGGGGACGATGGCCTGCGTGTTGTCGTCGTGCCACTGTTCGCCCTTTATCCATACGGCGGTGCAGCCGAGGTGGAGGGCTGGCTGTATGTCTTTGGTAAGGCTGTCGCCGACAACGATGGTGTCCTGCGGACGGGCGTTGAGATGCTGCATGACCAGCGCGAGAAGGCGTGGGTCGGGCTTGCGTATGCCTGCTGCCGCTGACTCTACAACGGCGGTAAAGAGACTGTCGAGGCGGAACTCATGCAGAACGGCATGGATGTTCCCGTAGAAGTTGCTGACGAGCGCGAGGGTGTAGCCGCACTGTTTCAGGGAGAGTAGTGTGCGGCGGCTGTCGGAGATGTTGCGCCCGGTCTGCGAATAGAGGGTGTCAAGAAGGGTGGGGTGGAGGTGTTCGAGATGGAGGAAGGAGAGCTGTAGGCGGAGTTTCTTGCTGAGGGTGGTGCGGAAGGTGTCGGTGGGGAGGATGTGCTGCGTGCTGCCGAGATAACGCTCGGTGTGGACGTATGCCTCGCGAAGCTGTTCTTCCGTAATGTCTGCGCCGGCCTGTTCGTAGGCGTGCCACATCACCTTGCCCCAGTGGTTGCCGGGGGTGTCGATGGTCGCGCCGTAGTCGAGTATGATGTTCTTCTGCATGATGGGGGTGTATATGGTGGAGAGTGTGTGCTTACGCCTGTTCGCATATTCGGCGGCAGAGGCTTTCGTGCTGTCGGCGCATATAAACGAGTACGGCGGCGAAGAGGGTGAGTTCGAGGAGCGGGTAGAGCCACGGTATGTTGAGCAGGCTGCCTATGTAGAGGAAGATGGAACGCCAGTTGTAGGTGAGGAAATTGGTGTATTTCATCAGTGGGCGCGAGCCTTCGAGGAATGCCTGTCTGGATGGTTCGGGCAGTGTGGGGTATGCCTTGAGGAACTTCTGCGCCCACGGCGTCTGGTCTTCCTGTCTGCGGCAGTGCCTGCGGTATGCGAGGAAGAAGATGTACTCCACGGGGCGGAGGGGGTTGCGGTATTTCTCCACGAGGGGTGTCTGCGCCTCGGACGTGTCGAGCTCAGACTTGTCCTTGCCCTTCAGCACGAAGAGGTGTATCTGGCGGTAGTAGTCGGCGAGCAGGGCCTGGCGCGAGTGGCCGAGCAGTCCGGCGGCAAGGCAGAAGAAGAATGCGCCCACGCCCCAATGGATGTCGGTGAAGGGGATGGGGGTGTTGTATAGGCGGAAGACGATAGACCAGTAGAGGGCGAAGAAGATGAAGTCGGACGATGCACCGTCGAGAATCCTGCCTATGAGCGATGTCTTGCCCGTCATGCGTGCCAACTGCCCGTCGGCGGAGTCGTGGAAGTTGGCGATGTTGAGCAGTATGATGCCTATGATGTTGTGCAGCAGGTCGGTATGGTAGAAGAAATAGGCGGAGGACATGCCCAGGACGATGCTGATGACGGAGACTGTGTTGGGGTGTATTCCGAGGCGTTTGTAGAAGAGGGTGAGGATGAGGCCGCAGGGGCGCGTGTAGTAGATGTCGATGTTCTCCTCGGTGTCTGCCGACTTGAATGTGGATTGTAGTAGCTCCTTGAATTTCATGTGGTGGAGGGTGGTTTTTATTCGACGCAATAGCGCCGAACACGGTGGCTTATTGGCGTTAATAGTAAAGCAATAAACATCAGTTGGGAGGCGTTAATTTGCTTGCGATGGCTGCTGCGGCTTCCCTTCGGCATGATGAGAAGGATGGGAAATCGTTGAGGTCTATGATGCATATTTCTTCGTGTGGGGTCAGGATGGCGTCGCCGCCGTAGATGTCGAGGTGCATTTCGTCGGCAAGGGCGTCTGCCATGGAAAAGAGCCTTTGGGCTGTGTGGGGTGGGAGGGTGTTCGGCGAGAAATGGAAGCCCGTGCCGCTGACCCCGTAGAACTTCACGCACTCGCCCTCGATGTGCGGCTGTATGATGCTTTCTGGGGAGGCGGTTGGAAGCGGAGAAGAAGCGGAGCGGTAGCGGACATGTAGCGGAGAAGAATCGGAGGTGTCGTCTGCCTTTATCCAGTAGCCCTTGACGGGAAGGGTGGGGTGTAGGCGCGCGATGTCGCCGGCGGTGGGGAAACCGAGACTGTGAAGTGATGCCTCCATGCGGCTGCGGGTGTTGGCGAGGACAGCGTCGGGGGAGTTTAGGATAAGGCAGCGGTGGTTATTGCCGTAGTCGGAAAGCCATTGCAGGGCAGCCTTGGAACGGCAGAGGTGTATTATGACATCGAAATGTTGTGGGTTGTTCTCCGCGAATGTCAGGAGATTTTCCTCGCGTACATATATTATATTATATATATCGCCGCTGCTGCCCTGAGGCATCTGTTGCCCCACCTCATTGAGAACAAGCCTGTCGGCATCTGTACTGCCAGGGGAGAACTGTGGTGCGCGATATATGAGGAGTGCCGTTTTCAACGTGTGATGGGTTTTTTCTATTGGGGTTAACTCCCTTAATCCACGAGTGTATATGCAAAGGGGCTGCATCAATAACAGATACAGCCCCTTTTTTATATATGAAATTTGTGAAAAAGTTTGTCTTACTTCACTTCTTCTGCCTCATTGAAGCCTGCCTCCTTGATCTTACGTCCGAGGGTGATGTAAGCGATAGGAGCGGCAATGAAGATGGAAGAAAGTGTACCGAACACAACGCCGAGTATCATTGCGAACGAGAAGCTGCGTATGCTGTCACCACCGAGGATGAAGATACAGAGCAACACGATCAATGTAGAGAGCGAGGTGTTGATGGTACGTGTAAGAGTCTCGTTGAGCGAATTGTTGAAGTTCTGCTGCAGTTCGCGCTTCGGGTGCAGCTGGAGGTTCTCACGGATACGGTCGAACACCACCACCTTGTCGTTGATTGAGTAACCAATCACTGTGAGTATGGCACCGATGAACACCTGGTCGATTTCCAATGAGAACGGCACGATGCCCCAGAGCAGTGAGTAGATGCCCACAACAACGAGGGTGTCTATGGCAAGCGATACCACTGCACCTACAGAGAATGCGAAGTTGTGGAAGCGCACCATGATGTAAAGGAAGATGGCAAGGAGCGCAACAAACACTGAGATGAACGCCTTGTGGGTGATGTCCTTGGCGATAGACGGTCCGACCTTCGTAGAGCTGATGATAGAGCCACCCTCGCGGATATCCGGGTTCTTGAATGCCTCGATGCTCTTCTGTGTGAGCAAGTTGGCCTTGGTGAGAGCCTTGTAGAGGATGTTCTCTGCCTCGTCGTCAACATTAGGGTCGTTAGACTCTATCTTGTAGTTTGTGGAAACACGGATTGTCTTGCCGTCAGTACCGAGTGCGAGGGCGCTTACTGTGGTGTTCTCAGGGAATGCCGACTTGAGTGCTGCGCGCACATCCTCAGGCTCAACAGCCTTCTCGAAGGCGAGTACGTAGTTGCGGCCACCGGTGAAGTCGATGCTCAGGCTCAGACCGCGAACCACGAAGCTGCCGATGAAGATTATGGCTGCAATGCCGAATACTGTGAACGAACGCTTGTAGATGCCCATGAAGCGGAACTTGGTGTTCTGCATGAGGTTCTTCGAGAAGCCTGTAACGAATGTGAGACCCATCCACTTGCCCTTGGCGAGGCGGTTCTCGTAGATGATACGTGTGAGGAACACTGCTGTGAAGAATGAGCAGGCGATACCAATCATGTATGTCCAGGCGAAGCCCTTGACAGGACCTGTACCGATGAAGAAGAGGATGAGACCTGTGAGGATGGACGTTACGTTGGAGTCGAAGATGGCGGAGAAGGCGTTCTTGTAACCGAGCTGGACAGCCTCCTTCACATTCTTGCCGCCTTTGAGCTCTTCCTTGATACGCTCATAGATAAGCACGTTGGCATCAACAGCCATACCGAGCGTAAGCACGATACCCGCAATACCCGGCATGGTAAGTGCCGCCTGGAACGACGTGAGGATACCGAGAGTGAAGAAGAGGTTCACGAGAAGTGCACCGTTGGCGAGCATACCTGGTATGAAACCGTAGATGAGCACCATATATGCCATAAGGAGAACGAATGCAACGATGAATGAGATGATACCCTGCTGGATAGACTGGGCGCCGAGAGTAGGACCTACAACCTCTTCCTGAACGATGCGTGCAGGTGCCGGCATACGTCCGGACTTGAGGGTGTTTGCGAGGTCTTTTGTATCCTGGATGGTGAAGTTGCCTGATATTTCAGACTGTCCGCCGGGGATTTCGCCGTTTACGCGTGGAGCAGAGTAAACCGAACCGTCGAGCACGATGGCGATAGCCTTGCCGATGTTTGCCTTTGTGAGGGCTGCCCAGCGGCGGGCGCCGTCAGAGTCCATTGTCATGGAAACGGTAGGCTTGTTGGTCATCTGGTCGAACTTGTCCTCTGCGTTTGTAACCACATCACCCTCCAGTGGGGCGCGGCCGTTAGCCTGTGTAACGCGCAGGGCGTGGAGCTCGTAGATGTTCTTGCCGTTCACCCAGTCGGCAGGCTTGGCGCTCCAGAGGAGCTTCATGTCTGAAGGAAGCACCTGCTTTGCGAGGTCGGAGTAGATAACCTTGTTGATGGCTTCTATGTCGCGGGCATGAGCAAGACCTACTACAGAGAGACCGCCCTGCTGGAGAGAGAGGGCTACGAGCGGGTTCTTCTTCTTTGCCTCCTCAAAGGCTGCGTCCTGGTCAGCTGTGGCAACCTTCTTGTCCTTGTTCAGAGTGAGCTTGCCCTTTGCGTCAGCTGCCTTTGTAGAGTCTTCGGCTGCTGTTGCTGCCTCTGCCACCTTTGTGGAGTCTGTTGCAGCCACGCCTGTGGTGTCAGCTGCTGCGCTTTCGCCGCCACCTGCCGCCCATCTCTGGCTGAGCTGGTTGAGGTAGGGAATGGCTTCGTTGGAAGAGTATGTCTCCCAGAACTCGAGGTTTGCGCTTCCCTGAAGGAGCTTGCGCACGCGTTCCGGCTCACGGATACCAGGCATTTCCACCATGATGCGTCCGTCTTCGCCTTCAAGCTTCTGGATGTTTGGCTGTACAACACCGAACTTGTCGATACGCTGGCGAACAACGTTGTATGAGTTGTCGATGGCTGCCTGCACCTCTTCGCGGAGAGCTTTCTCCACTTCCGAGTCGCTGCTCTGTGTGGAGACCTTGCCCTTCAGCTGCTGTGTGGCGAAGATTTCAGCCAGATTGTGGCCTGGGGCGTTCTTCTTGTAGGCTTTGATGAAGAGCGAAACGAAATCGTCCTGACTTGTCTCTTCCTCTTTCTTTGCCTCTTGCATTGACTTCACGAAAGCTGCGTCTGTCTTGTGGTCGGCAAGAGTCTCCACCACGTCAGGCACAGAGATTTCCAGAATAACGTTCATACCACCCTTGAGGTCGAGACCGAGGCCAATCTGTGTCTCAAGACAGTCGTGGTAAGAATAGACACCGAGGTAGCTGACAGAGTCCTTGTAGTTCTGCTGAGCGATGGGGTCCTTTATCTTTGCCGCCTCGCTGTCATAGTAGTTTGTGGCAGCGGAGAACGAGAGATAAAAGAGACAGGCAAGTGTCAGTAGCACTGCTACCAGGGTTACGAGTCCTTTGATTTCTTTTTGCATTTTGTTTATTTGTTTTAGTTATTAATTCAGGCAGCGGCGAAGTGCGCCATAAAATTGCGCGCAAAATTAAGCATTGTGGTTGATATAGGGAAAACAATGGGCGCGTTTTGCCCTGAAAACATGCTAATTACTATTATTAGTCATCTGTTTTTCTTGAATTTATTGGAGATTCAGGTTGGTTATGAGTGGGAAATGGTCTGAAAATCTTGCTTTTCTGTCCACCTGGCATCTCTCCACGATGAAGTCGTCGGAGCAGAAGGCGTGGTCTATGCGGACCTTTATTGCGCCGAACTCATAGCTGTGGCCGGTGAGGATGCCGCCCTTGGCATAGCAGTCGGTCATTATCCTGTCGAAGACATAGTGGGTGTAGGATATCGGGGTGTCGTTGAAGTCGCCGACGACGATGGTCTTTTCCGGTTTCTCCCCAACGAATTTCGCTACTGCCTCTGCCTGTGGCGCGCGTCGCTGTGCAGACTGTTTCAGGGCATTGTAAACGCGTTTCAGGGCTGCCATTTTGCTCTCATCGTCGAGTGCGCCTTTTATGTTTGCCCTCATCTCCATGCGGTCTGTGAGGCCAATCCTTGTGCATTCAAAGTGGTTGTTTATCACCCGGATAACCTTGCCTTTGTACTTTATGTAGTAGCAGATGCTGGCGTTGGTTTTCGCTTCGTAGGGGATGAGTTCCTCCTTCACTATCGGGTAGCGGCTGAAGCAGTAGAGCGAGTTGCCTTCCGGCGTATCATGCTTGTAGTATCTCATGAACCTCGACAATTCTCTCACCATTTTGGGTGAGATGTTCGCCTCCTGCAGACAGAGGATGTCGCAGTTTGTCTGCGACATGTATTCCGCTATTTCCGCCTCGGTGGAGTCGCTTTTCAGTAACCCCATATTGTAGGATATTACCGTCAGCGACTTGTCTGCCTCTATTTTGTTTGGCGTCATGGGGACGTATTTGTGGATGGGCGCGTAGCCAATCAGCAGTGTCGCCAGAGACACAAACAGATACATCCACTTCTCCCATACACATACCCAGAAGACAAGCCAGCATAGTACGGCAACAATCCAGAAGGGGAAGGTAAGTCCTGATACGGAAAGCAGCGGGTGGTCGATGGGGTTTAGCCTGTAGCTGTAGCCGACTATCAGAAAGCCGATGCAGAACAAGACATTGATAAACAGCAGTATGTAGAGTACGATTTTCTTCATCTTATTTTTCGAATAGGGTTTGTTTTTCTTCTTTTGTCAGGCTTTCATAGCCGTTTCTCCTCACTTTGTCGAGTATGCGGTCTATCACTTCCTCCCTGGTCTGCTGCTTTTCGTTGTAGCGCCAGTCGGGGTTTTCTTTTGTTTTCTCCTCCTTCTTTTTCGGTTTGAGCCTGTTCATGTCGAATCGCATACCGAACTTACCGCCGCCCTGCCAGTGGCGTATCAGCATGTATCCGAAGAGCATTCCGCCGAGGTGTGCCACGTGTGCCACACCGTCGCCGCTGGTGGCGAGTGCCGAGACGAACTCGATGACCGCATATATGCACACAAACCACTTCGCCTTTATGGGTACAGGAATGGGGAAGATGAATATGCGCTGCTCCGGCCATGTCATGCCGAAGGCGAGCAGAATGCCGTATATGGCGCCCGATGCGCCCACCGTCAGTCCGCCTCCGCCGGCAAGCGTCTGCGCGAGAATCTGGATAAGGCCGGCACCGACGCCGCACGTCATGTAATAGACAAAGAACCTCCGTGCGCCCCATGCCTTCTCAACGACGCATCCGAACATCCACAGCGCGAACATGTTGAAGAACAGGTGGTCCCATCCGCCGTGCATGAACATGTATGTTACCAGCTGGAAGAAGTGGAAGTTGGGGTCGGAGATGTAGTATAGTCCGAACAGATAGTTCAGCATAAGCCCGCCTCCGAAAGCGAATTTTGCCGTAAGGAATGCCAGGATGTTTATTCCAAGTAGCCAGCGGGTGATAGTAGGTATTGAGCGCACAGTGTGGTTGTTT
>JABUUG010000034.1:4896-15993 GCA_021443285.1 Bacteroidaceae bacterium | reverse complement strand
AAACGAAGTTCGTTACGGCGGCTACAGCATCCGCCCTGTTTACAACGACTATGAGGGGAAACGCTCTTTGGAGAGCAATGCCATACATACGGGCAAAGAGCATAAGTATGAGCGCGATTTCTATAAATTGGAGAAGACGCAGAGAAATCTTAACCATCGACTAGAGATAAAGAAGGAGTTCCCGAAGACAAAGGAGAACCAGTCGTTCACATACTATTAAGCTGGTCGGACTCCAGCCAAGGAATGAGGCGCACGGAGTATGTTGTATGTATTTCAAATGTTATTCATAATAAATTCAATTAAAATGAAAAAGTATTTAGCAGAAATGGTAGGCACTATGGTGCTTGTACTTATGGGTTGCGGCACAGCTGTCAGCCTGAATTGTGGTTCTGACACAGCGTCTGTAGTAGGCACCGCCATTGCCTTCGGTTTGGCGGTAGTAGCCATGGCTTACACCATCGGCGGCATTTCAGGATGCCACATCAATCCTGCCATCACCCTCGGCTGTCTTCTTTCTGGTCGCATGAACGCCAAGGATGCAGCAGGCTATATGTTGTTCCAGGTAATCGGTGCTTTCATCGGTTCTGGTATTCTCTTCCTCCTCGTGCAGCAGGTTGGTGCTAGTGGCACAACAACTGGTGCAAATGCTTGTGAAAACGGTCTTATCGCAGCTCTTATAGCAGAAATCGTGCTGACATTCATATTCGTTCTCGTAGTGCTTGGCACAACAGATGAGAAGAAGGGTGCAGGCAACCTTGCAGGTCTTGCCATCGGTCTGTCGCTCATCCTTGTTCACCTCGTTGGCATCCACTACACCGGCACATCTGTGAACCCCGCCCGTTCAATCGCTCCCGCCATCTTTGAGCAGGGAGATGCCCTTTCTCAACTGTGGGCTTTCGTTGTGGGCCCGTTCGTGGGTGCAGCCATTGCAGCAGGCGTATGGAAGGTTATTTCCTGCGATTGTGGCGACAAGTGTGAATAAAAATCTCAACATCTATTAATTGGAGTTAAAGGGAAGTTAAAGAGGAGTTAAAGTGGAGTTAAAGGGACAATAGTCCTGAGCTTCAAATACATATGTCACTTTAACTCCACTTTAACTCCTCTTTAACTCCACTTCACTCCCATTTTTAGAATCCACCATAAATAAATAATTTAATTAAACATTTACAAACATGATTAGTTACAAAGATCTTGGTCTCGTGAATACACGCGAGATGTTCAAAGGTGCTGTTGCTGGTGGCTATGCCATACCGGCTTTCAACTTCAACACAATGGAGCAGATGCAGGCTATCGTAATGGCTGCAGTAGAAACAAAGTCTCCTGTTATCATGCAGGTTTCAAAGGGTGCCCGCAACTATGCTAACGGCACTATCCTCCGCAACCTCGCTAAGGGTGCTGTAGAGTATGCCAAGGAGCTCGGCTGCAAGAACCCACAGATTGTCCTCCACCTCGACCACGGAGATTCATTCGAACTCTGCAAGGACTGCATTGACAACGGTTTCTCTTCAGTGATGATTGACGGCTCACATCTTCCTTATGAGGAGAATGTTGCTCTCGCAAAGAAGGTTGTTGACTACGCACATCAGTTTGATGTAACAGTAGAGGCAGAGCTTGGTGTGCTCGCTGGTGTAGAAGACGAGGTATCTGCCGCTGAGTCAACATACACAAAGCCAGAAGAGGTTATTGACTTCGCCACACGTACTGGCTGCGACTCTCTCGCCATCTCTATCGGTACATCTCACGGCGCACACAAGTTTACTCCTGCACAGTGCACACTCGTGAATGGCGTGCTCGTTCCGCCACCACTCGCATTCGATGTGCTCGCTGAGATTGAGAAGAAGCTTCCTGGCTTCCCAATCGTTCTTCACGGTTCTTCTTCAGTTCCAATGGAAGAGGTTGAGACAATCAACAAGTACGGCGGCAAGCTTGAGGCTGCTATCGGTATCCCAGAGGAGCAGCTCCGCAAGGCTTCTAAGTCTGCTGTATGCAAGATTAACATCGACTCTGACTCACGTCTCGCCATGACAGCTGCTGTTCGCAAGCACCTTGCTGAGCATCCTGGAGACTTCGACCCACGTCAGTATCTGAAGCCAGCTCGTGAGAACATGAAGAAGATGTACATCCACAAGATTGTGAACGTGCTCGGTTCTGACAACAAGCTTCCTGAATAAATTTTATTACGCTTAATTAATATGAAACGGCGGTGCATTTCACACGAATGCACCGCTGTTTGTTGTGCCGGTGTTTGACATTAATAAAAATAGAAGAGAGTGCGGGCAGGTTTTAGACGTTAATGTATATAAGGTTATTGTGGAGTATGTAAATTTGCAACATGAATGTTGCGAACTTTTTCGCATGAGCTCAAGGAAACTCCTGCCCCTCGGCAGTTCAAGCAAGCTTGATTGCACTCGCTTAAACGTAACTTTGCGCGGGTATAATAATGAATTTGGACGTAACTAATAGGAAGGCTTTTGGCGAATTTCTGCGTTTTTGCGTTGTGGGTACGGTAAGCACAGCGATAGATGCGGGGATATACAATCTGGTGCTGTTGGTTGCTTCTTACCGCGTGGCTTTGGTATCGGGCTACTGCCTGAGTCTTGTGGTAAACTATCTGCTGACGATGTACTGGACGTTCAGGGAGCGTCCGTCATTGGGGAATACGATGGGTGTTGTGGGGGCTCATCTGTTCAATTTGTTTGTTGTGAGAATGAGTCTGATGTGGCTTTTCGCCGATGTTATGTGTATGAGTGAGCGTATTGCGTATTGGCCTACATTGGCGATTTCGGTTGTTACGAATTTCCTGATACTCAGGTGGGTGGTGATTTTAACGAAGAGTGAATAACGAAGAGTGAAGAGTTTGCTGCCGCTATGATAGTGATGATTGATTAATTAATTAATGCAGATATTTACAAGGTGGCGTTAAGGCGGCTTATTGATATAAGATGGTATTGCGGAGTGTTGAGCGTGCTGACACTTGTAGCTTACCACTGGCGTTTCTTTGCACATGTATGTGAGAATGTGGGGGGGGATGTGAATGGGGTTGCCATTATTGGTAGCATTGCGGTTATTCTGCTGACATTCAACTATTTCTTCTACTATACTTTGGTGTGGCTAGGGCGTATTGTGGGGCGCTGCATCGTCGGGCTGCTTTTCGTTGGGAACTCTATTGCGGTGTATTTCATAAACTGCTATGAGGTGCTTATCACGGACGACATGATGGGGAACGTGCTGAACACGCGTTATGCGGAGGCATCGGCATTTGTGTCCTGGAGAGCTCTGCTTTATGTTCTGCTGTTGGGCATTGTGCCTTGCGCGTATGCGCAAGGAGCGGTGGTGGAGTATGGCTCATTCAGACGTTTCATGGGGAATGTGGGCGTTTCGTTTGGTGTGGCTGTGGTGGTAAGTGTGGCGAATATGGGCAACTGGCCTTGGGTAGACCGCCATGTGCCTGTGTTGGGGAGCCTGTGTCCTCCATGGTCATATATTGTGAATACGGTTCGCCATCTGAATGCTGAAGGGGATAAAAACAGAACGGAGATGCTTCTGCCTGAGGGTAAGATTGCTACGGACAGTCGGGATGTGTGTGTGCTCATTATCGGTGAGTCGGCGCGTCGGGCTAATTTCTCGCTGTACGGCTATGAGAGGTGTACGAATCCTCTGTTGGAGAAGGATAGTGTTGCTGCGCTGATAGCGGTGTCGGAGACTACATACACGACGGGGAGCGTTAAGGCTATACTTGACCACAAGCGGACGGATGAACTGTATGAGATATTGCCGAACTATCTTCACCGTATGGGTGTGGATGTTGTGTGGCGGACATCTAACTGGGGTGAACCGCCTGTTCACATAGACAGGTATGTGAGTGATAATGATTTGAAAGCCCTTCAGGGCGGTGCAACCGCGGGTGGGGGTGTGGATGGTGTTGTGTATGACGGTATTCTGCTTTCGGGTCTGCGAGATGAAATTATGTCTTGCGATAAGAGGAAGATGCTGGTGGTGCTGCATACGAGTACAAGCCACGGGCCGGAGTATTGGAAGAAATATCCTGCGGAGTTTGAGGTGTTCAAGCCAGTGTGCAAGACTGTTGAGATGTCGAAGGCAGACCATCAGGAGCTTATTAACGCATACGACAATACGATAGTATATACTGATTACCTACTACACTCTGTGATAGAGATTCTGAAGTCTGTGCCAGAGAGACGGTCGTGCATGATTTACGTGTCAGACCACGGTGAGTCGTTAGGCGAGGGGGGACTGTATATGCACGGCGTGCCAATGGCAGTGGCACCGAAGGAGCAGACGGAAATTCCGTTTATCGTCTGGACCTCGGAAGGGAAAGGCAGCCCGATAAAGGGGGAGGTGAGCCAGGGGCATGTGTTTCACAGTGTGCTGTCTTTTCTTGGGATAGAAAGCCCTGTGTATGATGAGGGTAAGGATGTTTTGGGGGGTTGTTCAACGCAATAGCGTTGAACACGGTGGCAATTAAACGATAGTGTACAAATGTTGATATCGGTTGTTTCGCCTGTTTATAAGGGTGAGAAAATGCTAAGGAGCCTTGTGTCTCGCACGGAGGCCGCGGTTGAGACTTTCACGGAAGACTATGAGATAATCTTAGTGAACGATTGTTCTCCGGATAACTCGTGGGACGTGATTGTTGAGATATGCGGTTCCGACAAGCGTGTGAAGGGTGTGAATCTGAGTCGTAATTTCGGACAGCAGTATGCGATAAAGGCTGGATTGTCGGTAACTTCGGGGGAAAAGGTTGTTGTGATAGACTGCGACCTGCAGAACCGTCCGGAGGAGATACCTCGCCTTTATGCGATGTCTCAGGAGGGGTATGATACGGTTTTCGCGCAGCGCATGGATCGTCCTGACTCATATTGGAAGCGTTTGTCGAGCAAGGTTTTCAATAAGGTTTTTTCATATCTGTCTGATACGCCGCAGGATGAGAGTGTGGCGGAGTTCGGTTTGTTTGACAGGAAGGTGATAGATGCGATATTGTCTATGGGCGACTCTATTCTTTATTTCCCTATTCAGGCACAATGGGTTGGCTTCAGGAAGGGGTATCTTCCGGTGAAGATGGCAGAGAGGGAAGAGGGCAGTTCGGGTTATGACTTCTTCAAACTGTTGAATCTTGCCACGGACACTATGATTGGTTTCTCTAATAAACCACTGAAGCTGATGCTTCGTTTTGGTGTTTTTGTGATAATTGTCTCTTTTGTATTGATAGTGTATTACTTATGCTGCTATCTGTTTGGTCATGAGGATGTGGATGGTTTTACGACCCTCGTGATGTCGATATGGCTTATCGGGGGCATCCTTATCAGCCTTTTGGGCATTACGGGCTTGTATATTGGTAAGATTTTTGACCGGGTGAAGGGGCGTCCGACCTTTATCATAAAGGACAAGGTGAATATATGATAACGAACAACGACATGATTCCTTTCAACAAGGCCTATTATTCTGGAAAGGAATTGAAGTATCTTGAGGATGTATGTCATTCAATGACAATGTCTGGCAACGGGCAGTTTACGAAGAAATGCCAGAATTTCCTTGAAGAGAGATATGGCTTCCGGAAGTGCCTTCTCACCACATCGGGTACGGATGCTCTTGAGATGTGCGCCATGTTGTGCGGTCTGCATCAGGGTGATGAGGTGATAATGCCTTCATACACTTTTGTCTCCACCGCTTTGGCTTTCCTCCGTGAAGGGGCAAAGGTGGTGTTTGCGGATAGCAGTAATGAATCTCCAAATATGGAAGCGGAGAATGTGGAATGGCTGATTAATGAACATACAAGGGTGATTGTGGTTGTGCATTATGCGGGTGTTGCCGTTGATATGGATGCGATAATGAGTCTTGCCATGAAGCATAACCTGCTTGTTGTGGAGGATGCGGCACATGCGATAGACTCGTACTATAAGGGGCGTCCGTTGGGAGGTATAGGTCATTTGGCAGCGTTCTCTTTTCATGAAACAAAAAACCTGAGTTGCGGAGAGGGCGGAATGCTTGTTGTAAACGATGAAAGGTATGCGCGTCGTGCCGAAATAATCTGGGAGAAGGGCACGAACAGGGCGGAGTTCTACCGTGGAATGGTGAACAAATACGGCTGGTGTGATATGGGAAGTTCGTTCCTCCCCTCGGAATTTAATGCCGCCTACCTTTGGGCACAGCTGGAGCAGATAGATGATATCCAAAACAAGCGCAAGCATATATGGCAGATGTATTATAACGGGCTTAAAGGAAAGCTTGGGGAGCATATTACCATGCCAGAGATTCCTGTCTATGCCACTAATAACGGCCATATGTTTTATCTGGTGTGCGACTCGCTGGAATATCGCACAAATCTGATGAACTATCTGAGGAATAACGATATACAGACGACATTCCACTATCTGCCGCTGCATTCCAGCGAATATTATAAAGACATACATGGTGGGCGACCTCTGCCGAATTGTAGCCGTTATGCAGACTGTCTTGTGCGTCTGCCGCTGTTCTATGAGCTTGATGATTTTGAGGTGAAGAAGATAATCCGTCATATTAAAAGGTTTGTATAGAAGGTAAAGAAGAAAAAGAATGAGTCTCGTGTTAAATCGCATAAAAAATATTCTTGATAAGACATTTGCACCCGACAATCGTTTGATTGTGGTGGTGTGGATGATATTGCCTGTTATAGCCGGACTGACGAAGCTGAATAACAATAACTTCAAGATGTATCGTCAGGTTTTTTGGCATGTCTGGAACGAAACATCCCTTTTCTGTCAGTATCCGGAGGAGTATTTTGATGTCAACCATTACGGCCCGTTTTTTGCTTTGTTGATAGCACCTTTTGCTGTTGTCCCGATGTGGGTGGGCATAGTGTTTTGGAATCTCGCGATGACGGTCTGTCTTTATTTTGCAATCCGCCGTCTGCCAATGGCAGAGAGACTTAAGGTGTTTTTGCTGTGGTTTACTGCCCATGAGTTGCTTACCGCGTTGTTTATGGTGCAGTTCAATGTTGTTATTGCTGCCATAATCGTGGGTTGTTGGATATGTGTTGAAAAGGAGCGTGATGTTTTAGCCACATTCCTTATACTTGTGGGTGTATTCGTTAAGATATACGGCATTGTCGGTTTGGCCTTTTTCCTGTTTTCCAAGCACAAAATGAGGTTTGTCTTGTCGTTTGTGTGTTGGTCAGTCTTGTTTTTCGTGTTACCGATGCTGATAAGCAGTCCTGATTATGTTGCAGGACAATACTATGAATGGTATGTGTGTCTGACGGAAAAGAATCAGGAGAATATGGTGAATCTGGCAAACAATGTCTCTCTGCTTGGCATGGTGCGCAGGGTGGGGGCGTTGTTCCTGGGTGCGGAGGCGTTTGAGAACTATTCGGATATATGGCTCATCCTTGTGGGATGCATAGCTTTCTGCCTGCCATACCTGCGGTTCGGGCAGTGGAAGAATGAGGCTTTCCGCTATGCGTTCCTTGCATCGGTGCTGCTGTTTGTGGTGCTGTTCTCGACGGGTTCTGAGTCGAGCGGGTATATAATAGCGATGACAGGTGTGGGTATATGGTACTGGACTGCACCGTGGAAACGTGGAAAGTGGGCAGTGGCGATGATGGTGTTTGTGTTCGTGCTGACATCACTTTCGCCGTCAGACCTGTTTCCGAGATATGTGAGAGCAAACATTGTGCAGCCATACGCCCTGAAATCGCTGCCGTGCGTGATGGTGTGGGTATGGCTGATATGGGAGATGATGACGAAGGAGTATGGAAGAGAGAGTGTGGAAAGTAAAGAAAGTTAAAGTATATACGGGGATGAAGGACAGAATAGTGGATTACAGACAGACACTGAGGAATGTGGCGGCTGTGCTTTGGTGCATGGTGCTTGCATATGTTGTATGTGCCATCTGCCGTGTATGCTTTATGGCGATGAATATGGTGGAGGGTGTGGATTTCTCGATAGGGCACCTGCTTTACCTGTTCCGCGTGGGACTGGTGTTCGACACGCCTGCGATATTATACACCAATGCACTGGTTATTGTGCTGTTTCTGTTGCCTTTCCACTATAAGGAGCGGACTGGGTTTTATGTGGTGGTGAAAAGGCTTTTCGTGATTATAAATGCGGTGTGCGCGTTTATTAATCTTTGTGATGCCGTGTACTTCCCGTTCACCGGCAAGCGAACAACCTTCGATGTCTTTGAGGAGTTCGCCAATGAAGGGACAGGGCAGATGCTGAATATCTTTGCCGACCAGGCTGCAAGCCACTGGACACTGTTCATTGTGTTTGCGGTTGTAATAGCCATTCTTGGCTTTGGATTTTGGCACCCGTGTAAGAAAAAAAGCAAAGAAGGTAAAGGCGGTGCAGCCGCAGAAGTAAGTGAAGAAGGTATAGAGGGTACAGAGAGTACAGAGGGTGCAGGAAGTAAAGAGGGTTGGAGGATAAGGCTGCTGTCTTATTATTTGTCGCAGGTGGTGGCATTGGTAGTGGCAATTGTGGTGAGTGTGGGCATGATACGCGGCGGCTTCAGCACGGCAGTGCGCCCAATCACTATAAGCAATGCGAACCAGTATGTGGATAATCCCCGAGAGGCTGCCATCGTGCTTAACACAGTCTTCGCACTTATCCGGACATACGACAAACCGCCGATGACTGTGCCTGAATATATGACTGACGAAGAGGCTGAGGCTGTGTATTCGCCGTTGCACCTGCCGTGTGCAGAATCTAAAGACGGTACAGAGGGCATATCCGGAGCTGACGCTCCGAACACGGGGGTGTGCGGGTCGGAGCCTGAACGAAGAATGAATGTGGTGGTTTTCATACTGGAGAGCTTCGCCAAGCGTTGGATGGCATACCATAATGTGGAACACAATGAGAACGGTCCTGATGGAGACAAACAGACATATACCCCATTCTTCGACAAACTTCTCAAGGAGAAGTGCTACTCTTTCCGCTATTCCTTTGCCAACGGTCGGCGTAGCATAGAGGGTATGCCGTCTGTTCTGTCATCGATTCCGAATTTCGTAACGCCTTTCTTCCTTTCCCCCGCCTCGCTAAACGACTTGTCCGGACTGGCGCGTGAACTTGGGGAGAACAAGGGGTATCATACAGCCTTCTTCCATGGGGCGGAGAATGGCAGCATGGGTTTTGAGGCATTCGCCCGATCTACAGGCTTTTCCAAATATTTCGGAAGGACGGAATACAATGAGGACCCCAACTACAACGGCGATGCGGATTTCGACGGCACATGGGCTATATGGGATGAAGATTTCCTGCAGTTTTACTGCGACCGCATGACGGAAATGCCGCAGCCTTTCCTCACCTCCGTATTCACCGCCTCCAGCCATTCGCCTTTTGAACTGCCGAAGAGGTATGAAGGGAAGTTCCGGGAGGGACCCGATGGAGTGGAGAAGTGCATATCGTATGCCGATGTTGCACTGGAGAAGTTCTTCAAGAAGGCAGAGACGCAGCCGTGGTTCAAGAACACCCTGTTTGTGTTCACATCAGACCACGCAAGCGGTTCACATGACGCTTACTACACTTCCACTTTAGGGTCATTCTGCGTTCCCGTAGCATTCTATGCCCCTTCGCTACCAAACCTGCGCGGATACGACTCGGAAAGGGTTGTCGAGCAGATAGACATAATGCCCACAGTACTCGGACTGCTTGGCTACGACAAACCATACGTGGCATTCGGCCAGGACATTTTCGCCACTCCTAAGGGAGAGAAGTTTGCCATACACTGCATATCAGGCATGGGCGAATACGAGTTTGTGAAAGGCGACTGGCTGATGCGGTTCGACGGGGAAAAGGTTACTGCCGCATACAGATACAAGACCGACCTGCTACAGCAGCATAACGTGCTTGGGGAAGTGCCTGTGGGAGAACTCCAGAAGAACGAAAGGCTGATAAAGTCATTCATACAGCAGTATATGAAGAGAATGAAGAATAACGAGCTGGTTGTACGTAAGGTGGGTTCTATAAATGGGAGTTAAGGAAGTTAAAAGGAGTTAAAGGAGTTAAAGACAAATGACTTTTTCTCAGATAAGCACTTGAGAAAAATCTACATGGGTAATGTCTTTAACTCCTTTAACTCCCTTAACTCCTTTAACTTCTAATTTTTAGAACCCACCTATAAAGTTTTCGATACCTCGCTGGCATTATCTCCATTGTTTCTGTTTTCCTGCGGTCATACAACTTTCCATTCTCAGCAGTGCCGCCTTTTTCTCTATGCCGCCCGCGTAGCCGGTGAGTTTTCCGTCTGCGCCTATCACCCTGTGGCATGGCACGATTAATGAAATAGGGTTATGCCCCACTGCTCCACCCACTGCCTGTGCCGACACTCTCCTGCCGCCGTTGCGCCGGGCAATCTGTGCAGCTATACCGCCGTAGGTCTGCGTTTCGCCATAGGGTATGTCGAGCAGTATGCCCCACACAAGCTGCTGGAAGGGTGTGCCGGAGAGGTGGAGGGGAGGCGTAAAGCTGGGGCTATTGCCGGAGAAATAACAGTCAAGCCAGTCTATAGCCTGCCTGATGACGGGCGATGGCATCGGGCAGAGGGGGTATGGCTTGCCGTCAGGCAGTGTCTTGCCGCCGAAATACTTCTGCCCATCAAACCATATCCCCGTCAGCGCACGGTCATTGCTCTCAATAACCATGCCGCCTAACGGAGATGTGTAGCGGTAGCAAATCATATTATTTTTATCAATAAACCAGGCTTGTTAAGTAATGCGAAAAAAGATTCAGGCCTTTCAGCAGAGAGTCCTGGTCGGTGTATGCACGCGAAGTGTAGCGGGAATAGTAAAGAAAGAAGAGTTCCGTGCAACGATGGGTTTCAAAGAATCTCAACCTATTTCGTAATTGTGCGGCAAAATACGATTGATTTTTGAGATACACAAGAAATGCAGGTTAATATTTGTATGCAACCTACGAAACAGGGGTAAATTTATGTGCAACAGGGCAGAATTATCGTGTTCACCGAGCGACCGGAACATCTGCCATCCGTTCGGCCACAAGATAGCGATCATATCTGAGATGTCGCCAAATCGGTAGCAAAGGTTTTTAACCCAAATAGTCCATTAGAGAACAATTCGTCTTAAACCTTCTTTTTGTTATCTTT
>JABUUG010000034.1:0-4876 GCA_021443285.1 Bacteroidaceae bacterium | reverse complement strand
ATTAACTCCACATTAACTCCCCTTCACTACACCTAAAAGTTCACTACACTTAAAGAACATAGAACATACCCTAATGCTATATTATATACTATATACCTTTTCCCTGCTGCCGTTGAGGGTGCTGTTTGTGCTGTCCGACGTTATGGGCTTCCTGCTTTATCATGTCGTGCGCTATCGCAGACGACTTGTGCGAAGGCAGCTCATCGACTCTTTTCCCGAAAAAGACACTGGGGAAATCAGGCAGATAGAGAAGAAGTTCTACAGATGGTTCTGCGACTATGTGATGGAAACGCTCAAGATGCTCAGCTTCTCCGAAAAGGAGATGCGCGAACACATGGTGTTTGAGAATATGGAGGAGGTGAACGAGGTGTTGCGTGGAGGCAGGAACATCTCGCTGTTTCTTGGTCATTACTGCAACTGGGAATGGGTGGCATCCATAGCGCTGCACACACCGTTCTACTGCGCACACATATACCACCCTTTGAAGAATGTGGCGCTGAACAATGTGTTCTGCACACTGAGGGGGAATTTCAAGAGCCACAACCTTGCCATGGCAGACACTGTGCGCACCCTGATAAACTGGAAGCGTGAGGGGAAGATATCCATGGTCGGCTATATCTCCGACCAAGTGCCGGGCTACAGTCAGATGCATCATTTCGTTGATTTCCTGAACCATAAGGACACCCCCGTGTTCTCCGGTGGCGAAAGGATGGCTGCGCTTAATGGCGGGGCGGTCTATTATGTCAGGATGTCGTGTGTCAGGCGGGGTTACTACCGCGCACAGCTTGTACGAATAGTTGGTTCAACAGAAGAAGCACCATTGCATTACCCTGTAAACCAATACTTCAAATTACTTGAACAGGACATAAGAAGGGCCCCACAATACTGGCTGTGGAGCCATAACCGCTGGAAACGTACAAAGGAGGAATACGACAGAATATTCTCCGAACAAGAGCGGAAAATAAGAGCGACAAAAGCTTAGTATCTCGTAGAGCGTTTACCGAACGGTTCAAACTGGAATATGGCATACCAAAAGCGGCGCATCTTGCCTTTGAAGGCGGCATGGCATCCGAATGGCAGCTGACCTCCAGTGAGCTTATAGCAGTAGTCAGGGTCTTTGTCAAACGCGAAGAGGAGCGCCTCTTGCCATGACGGACGTTTGAAATCGGGGTTCTCCAACGCCCAGAAGATGTCCTCCGCGTAGAATGGTTTTGACATTTCGCGATAGGGTAGAAGTACATCCTGCTTCTCGCGAAGGGCTTTCAGACATAACTGAACCCTGCGCAGCGACAGCCCTCCATTGCCAACATGACCGAAAAGGTCTTGGCGGCAGCGAAGTCCCCTGCGGTGTTTCCTCTGCTGGTCATAGCGCATCCACCAGTTCAATGGAAATCTCTGATACACAGACCTCTCCACCCATGGCGCACCGATATAGTCGTAGCCCTTGTTGCACCACTGGCTCAGGTTGTCCTTTATGACATAGGCATCTTCCTGTGCAATGAGGATGTAATCAAAGTCTGTGAATGCAGCATAGAACTCCTCCGAAAGCATAAGGCTGTTGTAAGCCTGCAAGGTTGCGAAGTGCTTTGGCGCAAAGGGTCTGTATGAGAAGCGAGGATACCGCTCTTTCAACTCGCTGAGGTCCATACCTTCAGGATGGATGACAATAATCGGATAGCGGCGCAATACGAAATGGTTGTTATGCAACGCAAAAGCCTCGACGGGCGAAACCGTAGAACGGTAAAGGGGAATTACAACTGCAACTTGACGCATTGTTAGGGTATGTTCTGTAAGTGGGGAGTGAAGTGGAGTTAATAGATGTTGCCTTAAAGTGATGGAAGGGATTTCGTGGCAATTCACGCCACAAAGTTACGATTAAGCGAGAGAAAAAAAACTTGCTTTGATTTCCGAGCGTAAGAATCTTATTTAAAGTTAGTCATTAATCAATAGAACAGTGTTTTTCGTCAGAGACAAAGGTCAGATGGGCAATAACATATTGCAATATGCCCACATGTATGCTTATGCCCGTGAGCATAACAGACGGACTGTGTCGCTGCGCTTCGCCTACAAATACCGCTATTTCAGGATTTGCAAGAGCAGATGGCACAATTTCTTTGTCTATGTCGCGATAAAGTTTCTTGCGAAAATCCGTCTGATGCGCGTGCTCTCTTTTGAGATGTCTGTGCCTTACAGCGTGATTGAAAAATCTCTCCATGAGCATGACAATGTCGTTGTAGAAGGGTGGGGGATAAGGTTTTACGACCTTTTCATGAAGTATCGCGACGAGATAGTCCAAATGTTCGCTTTCCTGCCAAAAGTGGAGGGCGTAGTTCAGGGGAGGATTGCTGGCAATGAGGACGTTAGAATAGGCGTACATATCCGCCGCGGCGACTACAGGCGGTATCTCGGTGGAATATACTATTATGAGGATGACACCTATATTGAGGCAGTCCGTCAGGCAGTCCAGCAGGCAGGAGTCAGTGAAAAAAGCATAGGTGTGTATATCTGTTCAAACGACCCTGATATAAACAAACTGTCTTATCAGTCCGCATTCCCGGATGTTGCGGTGCATTTCCCCTCCGGCAATGCTGGTGAAGACCTCTGCCTGCTCTCGAAGATGGATTTCCTGATAGGGCCGCCCTCAACCTTTTCCCTTGTAGCATCCATGTATAAAGATACCCCCATATTCTTTATAAAAGAGAAAAAAATGCATCTGCATTACAAGCGTTTTTCCGATTATATGCGTTATGATGATTCAAGAAGTGGAGACAATGAATAATTGCAATAAGATGATATCAGTAGTGATTAATACGTATAATGCCGCAGCTACACTTGAAGGCACGTTGAAGTCAGTCCTTGGCTTTGATGAGATACTCGTGTGCGACATGGAGAGTACAGACAATACTGTGCAGATAGCACAGAGCTACAACTGCAAGGTCGTAACGTTTCCCAAAGCACATCATTGCAGTGCCGAACCTGCTCGCACGTTTGCCATACAGTCCGCCGCAAACAAGTGGGTGCTTGTGGTGGATGCAGATGAGGTCGTTACTCCTGAACTCAAGGACTACCTCTACCAGAGGATAAAGGAAGACGACTGCCCTGCGGGAATATACATTCCCAGAAAGAACTACTTCATGAACACCTTCATGCGTGCGACGTGGCCCGACTATCAGTTGCGCTTCTTCATAAAGGAAGGGACAGTGTGGCCGCCATATGTCCATACATTCCCCGTCGTGCAGGGAAGACTTGAACGGATTCCGCGGTCGCAGTCTGAAAAGGCGCTGCTCCACAACGACCCTAACAGAATATCCGTGCGAATTAAAAAGACCAACGAATATACTGAAAACGAGCTTGACAAGAAAAGCCACCAGAAACTCGGAGTTGCGGCATTGCTGTGGCGGCCGGCATACAGGTTTTTCAAGGCATACATACTGAAAAAAGGATTCCTTGATGGACTCCCCGGCTTTATATGGGCAGTCTATGAGGCAATATATCAGTTTGTCATCGTCAGCAAGAGTATGGAAAGAAGAATTAAGGGGGGGCTATAAACTGGAATTTATAAGAAGTTAAAGAAAGTCATGCTGCTTTACAGCGGAAGTTAAGGACATATGTACTTGTAATCGGCTTGCCGCTTGCCAGAGCAAGAATCTCAGAGAGTATTGTCCCTTAACTTCATTTAACTTTCGTGCCATAGTCACATAACTTCCTTTAACTTCAAAATTAATAGAAGTTGCATACAATGAAAGTTGCATTCGATGCCAAGAGAGTGTTCCGCAATTTCACAGGACTCGGCAACTACTCGCGCAGCACACTATCTATGCTGCAAACATACTATCCCGATGTGGAGCAGATGCTCTTCACCCCCGATCTTGGAAAAGAAAGGGACCGCACCAAAGCGTTTGTCCCCAGAAGCGTCATGCCGGGAGGGTTTCTTCGCGGCAGTCTGTGGCGCACCTTCCAGATGGGTAACGATGCTTCACGTTGTGCCGACATCTTTCATGGTTTGAGCAACGAGCTCCCATACCGGCTCAGCATACCCTCTGTGGTTACCATTCACGATGTGGCTTTCAGGACATTCACTGATATGTACAAGCCTCTCGACCGCTGGATATACGACAAAAAGTGGGCATCTGCCTGCCGACGCGCAGACCATATCATAGCAATCAGTCATAGCACAAAGCACGATGTGCAACGCTTTTATGATGTCCCGGACGATAAGATAACTGTTGTGTATCAGCCCGTTGACGTCTCCTTTTATGAGCCCTCCCTTGGGGGGCAGGGGTCTTATATCCTCTATGTTGGCTCAATAAACTCTCGCAAGAACCTCCTCTCCATTGTGCAGGCAATAGAAATGATACCTGAGGAAAACCGCCTCCCCCTCGTAATTGTCGGCGAAGGACGCGAGTACAAAAAGAAGGTCTTGGATTATATTTCTTCGCACCATCTTGAAAAATGGTGTGTGTTCAAAGGTCATGTGAACACCCTTGCCGACCTTCAGGAGTTATACCGTAATGCCCGGATGTTTGTCTATCCAAGCCATTACGAGGGTATGGGACTTCCTGTCATTGAGGCCCAGCTGTGCGGTTGTCCCGTCATTACAAGTGATGTGTCATCTCTGCCCGAAGCTGCTGGTGAACCTGCGATAAAGCTGCCGCCCACAGACGTCCACGCACTCAGTCAGGCCATTGACACACTAACAAGCGACGACCTTCTCTGGACACGTCTTTCCAAAGAAGGTCGCCAACGTTGCATGACCGATTTCCACCCTAAGAAGCTTGCGGGAGATCTCGTCAAGGTTTATAAAAACTTCTACTAATTCAGAAATTAAAGGAGTTAAGGGAGTCAAAGGAGTTAAAGACATTACCCATGTAGATTC
>JABUUG010000033.1 GCA_021443285.1 Bacteroidaceae bacterium | reverse complement strand
CTAACTCCACTTCCATTCACTTAACGAATAACTTCCCTTAACTTCCGCGCCGTAGGCGCATAACTTCCTTTAACTTCATAATTAATGGATTTATTTGTAGAATGATTTCTTTATTGTTATCTGTGCGCCCGTATTGTTGCCGTGTATGTTTCCCCTGTCGAGTCCGAAGGCGGCTGTCAGCAGCCAGTGTTTCGGGAACTGGTATGAGGCTTCGAGCAGCAGGTTGAACGATTTCTTGTATCCGTCATAAGGCCGGGTGTATGTTCCCATGCCGTCCTGATATGTGGCGAGCACTTTGTAGGCAAGCCGGTCGGTGGGGTGACCGCTTATTCCGAGGTGGTATGCCACAAACCTGTTGTTCTCCACTTCTATGCGCCCGTCCTCGTTATAGACGGGAGAGAGGTAGAGAGGGTTGCCCATCACCTGTCCCCAGTGCTGCCATCCGGGAAGTATGTAGTGGTTGTAGTAGTCGTCGTTGCCGCCGATGTGGTCGGCGATTGTCTCTGTGTGGTCGTGGTATATCGGTCCGCTCTGGTATTTCGTGTAGATGAACTCCGCTGTGAGTGCGTCAAACCATGAGTTGTTACGCTTCTTGAAGTCGAAGCCAAGCATCATGTCCTTGAATTTGTAGCCGAAGTATTTCCGCTCCTTCTTCACGTTCCATTCCGCTCCGGTGCCGTATCCGTCGTAGTCCATGAAGAACATCTGCGAGTGGTCTTCAAAGAAATGGTCGATGTATAGGCCTGCCTTCCATCTGTCGTTCTCGTAGTCGAGCCTTGCCACCCATGAACCGAGCATATCGCCCGCAACATTCTTGTATGTCGTTTCCGTTACTTCGCCCTCGCTGCTTGTCGGCACGAATGCGTTCCAGAACGCCTTGAAGCTGGCATCGTTTTCTATCTTCACAATTTTGCCGTTGGGCAGATCCACGTAAGATGTGCCGCCGAAGAGCGTCGCCATCTCACATCCGATGGTGAAGTGCACTCTTGAGAACTCGTTTCCGAATCTCAGGTAGCCAGCCTTGCTGTGGAAAAGCACGTTCTCCGAATACTTTGACTGCATGTTGGTGAACTCCCTCTGCCACCGCTGGTCTGTCTGCAAACCGTAGGCTATGTGTGCCTTTACGCTCACCATGCCTTTGGTATAGGGTATTGCCCAGAACTCTCCGAGCTCAAGCCTTACCTGCGGAATGGGTCTGGCGTTCTTTCCGAGCGTCTGCGAACCGCTGCTGAGCTCATTGCTTTTCAGTTCCAAGGGGTATTCCTTTGCTCCGATTGTCAGCACACCCTTGAGCCATCTCCCCTCCAGGTATGCCTGCTGTATGACGAACACACTCTGGTTGCCGTAGCCAACTGCCAAATCCACTCCGAAACCGTAGTCGAGTTTTTTCGGATATTCGTCTTCCGGTGTGTGCATTCTGCGTATGAGCGAGGCGCGCAGATAGCCGTTATACTGTTTAAGGGAAGACAGTCCGTACTTGTTGGCATTGAGCCACAACGGTGTCTTCCCTTTTGAGAATGATGCCTGTCCTTCTATTGACAGGCAGTATTTCGCAGTGTCTGCTATGTCTGTGTCGTCGTCCTGTGCGAGGACTGGTGTGGCGCAGAGCAGTATAGTGGATATGATTGCAAGCAGGTTTTTCAAGGTCTGTAGGTCTTATAATTCGGGCGCAAAGTTAAGACATTTTTGTTTTAGGAACGAAAGGGTGGAAATAAAAATCTCTTTCTTTGGGATTTTAATATGCCTAAGTATGCCATTTAGTATGCCTAAGTATGCCATTTAGTATGCCTAAGTATGCCATTTATGGTATGCGAAGGTGGGATGTTGGCAGGTTGAGGATAGGAAAAAGATTTGTGTTTGTTGTGAATAAAAGGCTACGGGTTAATGAATTATAAATAAAAGTGTAATTTTGCGGCGTAAATGTCTTTTTTTGTGTTTCAATGAGATACGGCTACGTAAAGGTTGCGGCGGCGATTCCTTCTGTAAGGGTTGCTGACATTGGTTTCAACCTCCAGCAGATAGAGAGCACCATTGCTCTTGAGGAGGGTCGGGGCGTGGAGGTCATAGTGTTCCCCGAATTGTGCATCACGGGATATACGTGTCAGGACTTGTTTCAGCAGCAGGTGCTGTTGGACGAGGCTGAGGGTGCCATCATAAAGCTTCTGGACTTCACCCGGCAGCTGGACATCATCTGCATTGTGGGTGTTCCGGCAGAGGTGGGAAATGTGCTGCTGAACTGTGCGGCAGTGATACAGAAGGGTGAGCTGTTGGGGCTTATCCCGAAGACTTATCTGCCTAACTATGGTGAGTTCTATGAGAAGCGGTGGTTTGCCTCGTCGGTGCAGATAAAGCCGTGTGAGGTGCACTATGCGGGCAGTAGGGTAATGGTTACGAACGAGCCTGTTGTGTTCCGCACATGGGAGGGAATGAAGTTCGGTGTGGAGATATGTGAGGACGTGTGGGCGCCTACGCCTCCTTCCAATGGGCTGGCACTGGCAGGTGCGGACATCGTGTTCAACCTTTCGGCGAGCGATGAGCTTATAGGTAAGAATGCGTATCTGCGGCAGCTGCTTGCGCAGCAGTCGGCACGCCTGCTTATGGGCTATGTGTATGCCGGCAGCGGCTACGGGGAGAGTACGCAGGATGTGGTGTATGGTGGCAACGGACTGATATACGAGAACGGTGGGTTGCTTGCAGAGTCGGCGCGATTCTCTCTGGAGGCACAGGTGGTTACGGCGCAGATAGACATAGAGAAGCTGCGTTCTGAGAGGAGGAAGAACTCTACGTTTGTTACGGCACAGCAGAATGTGTCGGCAAGGATGGTGCACTGCCACTCGACGGAGACACGCGACTTTGTGCTTGAGCGGGTGGTCAATCCGCTGCCTTTCATCCCGAAGGGGGAGGATATGCAGAAGAGCTGTGAGGAGATATTCTCGATACAGACGATGGGCCTTGCAAAGAGGCTGGCGCACACATCGTGCAAGACGGCTGTTATAGGCATCAGCGGTGGTCTTGACTCGACGCTGGCACTGTTGGTTACGGTGCGTGCGTTCGACAGGCTGAAGCTTGACCGCAAGGGGGTAATCGGCGTAACGATGCCGGGTTTTGGAACCACTGACAGGACGTACAACAATGCGCTTAGCCTGATGAAAGGGCTGGGCATAACTGTGCTTGAGATTCCGATTGCGGAGTCTGTGAAGCAGCATTTCAAGGATATTGGTCATAATCCGGAGAATCATGACACGACGTATGAGAATGCGCAGGCGAGGGAGCGTACACAGATACTGATGGACTTGGCGAACAAATACGGTGGTATGGTAATCGGCACGGGCGACCTGTCGGAGCTTGCCTTGGGATGGGCTACTTACAACGGCGACCACATGTCGATGTATTCTGTGAATGCGAGTGTGCCGAAGACGCTGATAAGGTATCTGGTGCGCTATGTGGCTGACACTGCTCTTGACGAGGGTTCGCGCGCTACGCTCTACGACATCATTGACACGCCGATATCGCCGGAACTTATCCCTGCGGACGAGGACGGAAATATCAGTCAGAAGACGGAAGACCTTGTAGGGCCGTACGAACTGCACGATTTCTTCCTGTATTACTTCATGCGCTACGGCTTCCATCCTCGCAAGATATTCATGCTTGCACAGCATGCTTTTAACGGTTCGCACAAGGATGCCGGGCATTATGAGGATGCTGTGATAGAGAAGTGGCTTAACACGTTCGTCCGCCGTTTCTTCTCGCAGCAGTTCAAGAGGTCTTGTCTGCCCGATGGCCCGAAGGTGGGTTCCGTATCGCTGTCTCCAAGGGGGGACTGGCGTATGCCGAGCGATGCTTGCAGCACGATATGGATGTAGATAATAATAAGGATAGTCAATAGTCCGATAGTAAATTAACAGATGAATCTGGTTATCAAGAATACCGGCTCCTGGTACACCGTGCTTACCGATGAAGGTGAGAGGGTGGAGTGCAAGATAAAGGGCAGTTTCCGGCTGCGGGGGATAAAGAGCACGAATCCTGTGACTGTGGGAGACCATGTTGATATACTGCGTAATCAGGAGGGTACTGCGTTTATAACCGGAATACATGAGAGACGGAACTACATTGTGAGGAAGTCGATAAACCTGTCGAAGCAGAGCCATATACTTGCTGCGAATGTGGATCAGGCGTGCCTCGTGGTGACGGTTGCCAATCCCGAAACCTCAACGACGTTCATCGACCGCTTCCTTGCCTCTGCCGAGGCATACTCTGTGCCTGTTATTATTCTGCTGAACAAGACCGACCTGTTGGACGACGAACTGCATCGCTATCAGGAGATGCTGGTGAACCTCTACGAGACCATCGGCTACGAATGTCTGCAAATTTCTGCTGCCACAGGTGCAGGAACAGATATCCTGAGAGAGAAGCTTCGTGGTAAGGTATCGCTGTTTGCGGGACACTCCGGTGTGGGGAAATCGACTCTGCTGAACAGCCTGATTCCTGGTCTTAACCTGAAGACTGCGGAACTCTCCGATGCTTACAATCTCGGACAGCACACCACGACATTCTCGGAAATGATTCCGTTACCAGATGTCGGCGGTGGATGGCTCATAGATACTCCCGGAGTGAAGGGTTTCGGGTCGTTCGACATGAAACCAGAAGAGATGAGTTCCTATTTCAAGGAGATATTCCATTTCTCAAAGGACTGCAAGTTCAATAATTGCACGCATACGCGCGAGCCTGGATGTGCAGTCCTGAAAGCACTCAGTGAGCATTATATATCAGAGTCGAGATACAAGTCTTACCTGTCTATGATGCAGGATGAAGATGACAACAGATACCGTGAACCAGAATGAAGCCCCTGCCCCCTAAAGGGGTATAAGTGTATGGAAAGTAAAGAAAGTATGGAGGATTTCTTTCGGCAGCAGTTGCGCGACTGGCCATTGGCGGCTAAGAACTATGCTGACCTGAAGAGCGTGGAGACGAGGGACGTGGGTGTTTCTTGCGGTGCTGTGGTCAGGGTGCAGTTCAATCCTGCCCGTATGGTTTCTACGGGAGCGAAGACAGACAAGGCGGCATTGGCGAAGCGTCCGTGCTTTCTGTGCAAGAAAAACAGACCAGCCCGGCAGCGAGAAGTGAGCATGGACGGTTTTGAACTGTTGGTGAATCCGTTCCCCATACTCCCTGAGCACTATACCATGCCCAGAACGAGTCATGATATGCAGCGGATAGATTCGTATTTTTCTGTAATGCTCGATGTTGCAGAGATGCATCCCGACTACTGCGTATTCTATAACGGACCGAAATGCGGTGCTTCTGCTCCCGACCACATGCACTTTCAGGTGGGAAGAACGGCGGATGTGCCATTCTTTGCACAATGGGAAAAGGCGGGCAGCCCGTGCGGTTTTGTGGATTTCTGGCCAGGAACATGTGTGGTGATTGCAGGCAGCCGTGATGAGGTGGAACGCGAGTTCCGCAGGCTGTATGACAGTCTGCCTGTGCCGGTAGGTGAGACGGAACCGATGTTCAATGTCTTTGCAAGATATGCCTACGGCACGGCTAAGGATGAACTAAATTCTTGCTCTGGCAAGCGGCAAGCCGATTTTTCGCAAGCTCAAGGAAACTCCGGAGCTGGCGCCCCGAACGTGGGGACGATAGATGGGAAAGGGCAGTTGCAGGTGGTGGTGTTCGTGCGTTCACAGCACAGACCTGCCTGTTATGGCAGCGGAGTGGGGCAGAGGATGGTCTCTCCTGGTGCATTGGATATGGCTGGACTGCTGATTACTCCGCGCAAGGAAGACTACGCTACGCTTTCGGCAGAGGATATAGAGTCGCTGTATGCGGAAGTTTCCTCGCCTGTCATGCGCGACTATATTGAGTATGTCCAGAATGCGAAGGGCAGAATGATAGCGGTGGGACTCGTTGAGACAGATGAGGAGATAGAATACACACTCAATGGGGATTTTAAGAGCATTAGCCTGTTGGGCGAAAAAATATACATTCCGCAGTCGGATAATGCCACCTTCACCATAAAGAACATGCTGATAGGCATAAACTTCCACTGGCAGCAGAGGCGTGAACTTACATATTCTGGTATGTTGAGGATAGCAAAAACGCAGGAAGGCAAGAATGTGGCAATCAACATACTCCCCATAGAGGACTACCTGAAGAGTGTGATTTCCAGTGAGATGAGTGCAATGTCTGACAAGGAACTGCTCAAAGCCCATGCAATACTTTCGCGATCATGGCTTATCGCCAACATCGAGGGTGTGCATCAGAACAAAACAACCGATGAGGAAGGGCTTGTTTGGTATGACCGGTCTGCGCACGCACACTATGATGTATGTGCCGATGACCATTGCCAACGGTATCAGGGACTGACCATGCAGACCTCCGAAATAGTAAACGAGGCTGTTGAAGAGACACGCGGCATGGTGCTGGAATATGACGGGAAAATCTGCGATGCTCGTTTCTCAAAATGCTGCGGCGGCCGCACAGAAGAGTATAAATACTGCTGGGATGAAGCGGAACATCCATACCTCGTGAGTGTGGAATGCCCTTACTGCAACACAAGCCAACAGTTTGACACAGAAGAAGAAGAGCAGAAGGTGCTGGGGCAGGTGCTGAACGATTATGACCTGAAGACGAGAAATTTCTTCCGATGGACTGCCACATACACTAATCCCGACATAAGGGAGATAATCCCCATGGAGCGAGGGAAGAGCGGAAGGATATGGAAACTGAAACTTATTCATGGCGACGGGAAGGAGGAAACAGTCGGCAAGGAACTTGAAATTCGCCGACGCCTATCCGACACCCACCTCTTCAGCAGCATGTTCAGCGTAGAAAAAGATGTTAATGCTGAGGGGGATACATTCCGCCTGACTGGGCAAGGATGGGGACATGGTGTAGGACTTTGCCAGATAGGGGCTGCGGTAATGGCTGCAAAAGGCTTTACATACGAGCAGATTCTCAAGCACTATTTCCCTAAATCTGTAATCGGAAAACAAATATAGAAATACTGAATATGCAGAAAAATCCCTGGTATTGGATACCATCATTATATTTCGCAGAGGGCTTGCCCTATGTTGCGGTTATGACCATATCCCTGGTGATGTACAAGCAGTTGGGGCTGAGCAACACAGAGATAGCCTTCTACACATCGTGGCTCTATCTCCCCTGGGTAATCAAGCCGCTGTGGAGTCCGTTCATTGATGTGGTGAAGACAAAGCGCTGGTGGATTGTGTCCATGCAGATGCTGCTTGGGGCAGCCTTTGCAGGCGTCGCCTTTACCATCCCCCTCGACTTCTGGCTTCAGGGTACGCTCGCCTTTTTCTATATAATGGCGTTTTCCAGTGCCACCCACGACATTGCTGCAGACGGGTTCTACATGCTCGGACTGAAGGAACACGATCAGGCAATGTTCGTCGGCATACGCAGCACGTTCTACAGACTCGCCACAATCTTCGGTTCGGGCATGCTCGTCATGATAGCAGGTAATATGCAGGTGTGGTTCCGCGGCAGCATAAAATACTCATGGAGTTTGCTGTTCTATGGTGTCGCAGGACTGTTTATCGCCTTCTCCCTATGGCATGCCCGCGCACTGCCGAAGCCTAAGGCTGACAAGGGAATGGAGCGTATAGCAAGCTTTTCCGAAATAACATCAGAGTTGTGGAAGACCATAAAGACATTCTTCACCAAGATGCCAACTAAAGAGGTGGCAATAGCCTTCGCCTTCATGCTGCTCTATCGTATGCCCGAAGGACTACTTGTCAAGATAACCCCCCTCTTCCTTATCGACAACCCAAGCGAAGCAGGTCTGGGCTTGTCGCCGCAGGAGTTCGGACTTGTACAGGGAACGGTCGGAGTCATAGGACTGACACTCGGCGGAATACTTGGCGGAATAGTCGCCTCGCGCGACGGACTGAAGAAGTGGCTGTGGCCAATGGTCTGCGCAATCACACTGCCCGATGTGGTGTATATCTATCTCAGCGCATCACTGCCCAGCAGCCTGTTTATCATAAATGTATGCGTGTTTATCGAGCAGTTCGGCTATGGTTTCGGTTTCACCGCCTATATGCTCTACCTCATATACTATAGTCAGGGCGAACACAAGACATCGCACTATGCACTATGCACCGCATTGATGGCACTCTCCATGATGCTCCCCGGACTTGTTGCTGGTTGGCTGCAGGAGACACTCGGCTATCAGATGTTCTTCATCCTCGTAATGATACTCTGCGCAATCACATTTGTTGTGGCGGCATTGGTAAAGATAGACCCGGAGTTCGGGAAAAAAGAATAACCCTTCAGTCGTCTTTGCTTTCCGACATCTCGAAAAACAGCGAAATTGTTAAATAATCAAATAGAAACAAATAGTAAATCGTAAATAGTGAAATTGTAAATAATAATGCGTTTATTCAAAAGTACCATTTTCCGCGCATTATGCGCAATCGCAGTCGGCTATATGCTCGTCCAATATCCGGAGCAGATGCAGGAGAACTTCATCCGCGTCATAGGGGCGATATTCTTTACATCGGGGGCAATAGCATGGGCGGCATATATCTATCAGAAAAGACATGCAGCGAATATGGAGATATATGATGCTGACGGAAACCGACTCACACCGCAAAAGCCATTCTTCCCCATAGCAGGAAGCGGCAGCATCATACTCGGACTCGTGCTTATCACCGTCCCTGCAACACTCATCGAAGTGCTAAACATCATATTCGGCGCAATGGTGATGCTTGGGGCATTCAATGAGTTCCTGAGTCTTATGCAAGTTAGGAAATACTCAAGAGTGCCCGTCATCTACTGGCTGTTCACCTCGTTCATATTCATCATCGGACTCCTCATTGTCCTCAAGCCCACCTTCCTCGCCAACCTCTTCCTGCAGCTTGCAGGATGGTGCTTCATCGCATACGCATTCCTCGAAATACTCATCGCAGTGCAACTCGCAATATACAAGCGGCAGTATGAGAAGGCTAACAGCGAAATGATGATAGAAAAAGCAAACAAGGAAAACGAAAACATACTCAATCAGTAACAATTTAATAATCAAAAAACTATGAACATTCTTCTTACTGGTGGTGCCGGCTATATCGGCAGCCACACACTCATCGAACTCGACAAGGCTGGTCATTCAGTAGTCGTTGTTGACAACCTCGTAAACTCAAAGCCAGAGGCGCTGCGCCGTGTGGCGAAGATTATCGGAAAAGAAGTGCCTTTCATCGAGGCAGACGTGCGCGACCATGCGGCAATGGACAAGGTGTTTGAAGACCATAAGATTGACGCCTGCATACATTTCGCCGGACTAAAGGCTGTGGGAGAGAGCTGCATGAAGCCCCTCGAGTACTATGAAAACAACATGAACGCCACCTTCGTCCTTCTCGATGTGATGCGCAACCACGGCTGCAAAAACATCATCTTCTCTTCTTCCGCAACCGTTTATGGCGATCCAGCCATAATCCCTATCACAGAGGAGTGTCCTAAAGGCCACTGCACAAATCCCTACGGACAGACAAAGTCCATGCTTGAGGAGGTGCTTATGGATGTACAGAAGGCTGACCCCGAATGGAACATCGTTCTGCTCCGCTACTTCAACCCTATCGGAGCACACAAGAGCGGACTCATCGGAGAGAACCCCAACGGAATACCAAACAACCTCATGCCTTACATCACACAGACTGCCATCGGTATCCGGAAGGAACTCGGAGTGTTTGGCAACGACTATGACACACACGATGGAACAGGTGTGCGCGACTACATCCACGTTGTTGACCTTGCTGCCGGTCATGTCGCAGCCCTTCAGGCAATAGAGAAGAAGCAGGGACTTGCCATATACAACCTCGGTACAGGTCACGGCTATTCTGTCCTCGATGTAGTCACTGCCTTTGAAAAAGCAAACGGACTGAAAGTGCCATACTCCATCAAGCCACGCCGCCCCGGTGATATCGCAACCTGCTACTGCAACCCCGCCAAGGCAAAGGCTGAACTCGGATGGGAGGCACAGTACGGCATCGAGGAGATGTGCCGCGACTCATGGAACTTCCAGAAGAACAACCCTAAGGGATACGACGAGTAAACGTGTGCTCTTCAAATAGGAATTTATCCATTAAGTGAAGTGAAGAGGAGTTATTGTGTAGTTAATGTGGGGTGGTAACTGGGGGGAGTGACATTACTTTATGCGCATAAGTCATTCGTCACTTTAACTCC
>JABUUG010000032.1:25971-27901 GCA_021443285.1 Bacteroidaceae bacterium | reverse complement strand
ACTCCTTTAACTCCCTTAACTCCCTTAACTCCCTTAACTCCCTTAACTCCTTTAACTTCAAATACCATCATTAGCTCTTTGCCAACATCTCTGCCGCTATCTGCCTTGCCTCCTTGTCCGATGCGAGGTAGTCCTCGAGTGTCGGTGTGGTGATGCGTGTGGCGCGCTGCATGGTGCGCTCTATCACGTCGGCTATCTGCGGGAACGAGCAGCGGTCGTCGAGGAACGCGCGGTTCACCACCTCGTTGGCGGCATTCATCACGCAGCAGCTGTTGCCGCCCTGCTTTATCGCCTCGAATGCAAGGGCGAGGCAGCGGAACTTCTCAAGGTCAGGCTCATAGAACTCCAGCTTCTGCTTGAACGGGTCGAGACGCTCGCCGTTCAGCGGCAGACGCTCCGGATATGTGAACGCATACTGTATCGGCATACGCATATCAGGCACGCCGAGCTGCGCCTTTATCGAGCCATCCACAAACTGCACCGCGCTGTGGACGATAGACTGCGGATGCACAAGCACCTGTATCCTCTCCGCCGGTATGCCGAAGAGCCATTTCGCCTCTATCACCTCGAAGCCTTTGTTCATCATCGTTGCGGAGTCTATCGTAATCTTCGCACCCATATCCCATGTGGGGTGGCGCAGTGCGTCGGCCTTCGTCACCGTCTGCAAGGCATCCTTTGACATCAGTCGGAACGGACCGCCGGACGCTGTGAGCAGCAGTTTCTCCACGCCGTTGTCGCCCTCTCCCGCAAGCGACTGGAAGATGGCGGAGTGCTCGCTGTCAACGGGGATGATGGGCGCATGATACCTGTTGGCCAGTTCGCAGATAAGCTCTCCCGCCACGACAAGCGTCTCCTTGTTGGCCAGCGCAATCTTCTTCCCCGCCTTTATCGCATGTATTGTGGGCGACAGTCCGGCAAAGCCCACCATCGCTGTCAGCACGATGTCTATCTGCGACGCCTCAACCACATCGTCGAGAGCCTTCGCACCGGCATACACCTTTATGTCCTGACGGTCGGCGAGCAGTTGGCACAGCCGCTCGTAGTGCGTCTCATTGGCTATGACCACACAGTCGGGATTATATTTACGAGCCTGCTCTGCAAGCAGTTCCACCTGGTTGTTAGCCGTAAGGCAATACACCTGAAACCTGTCCGGATGCTGCGAAATGACATCCAGCGCCTGTGTACCGATAGAGCCGGTAGATCCGAGAATAGCTATCTGTTTCATCTGTAACATATTTACTGGCAGCCGCTGGCAGTGGGCAGACGGCACAAAACCGCGGCAAAATTACAAATATTTTGAAAAACAACACATTGGAGGCACTATCTATTATTTCAGAAGAAACAATAAGTCAGATAAGTACGATTTATTGACAGCCTTCTCTTATCAATAAATAGTACTTATCTGACTTATGGCCCTACAGTAAAGGCTATGGCATACAAAAAAAATCTATCCAGGAAGTGTTTCATTCCTGGATAGAACGATTCGTAACTCCTTCGTTTCATCATCGAAACACGGATGTTACTCCATCTAACCTATAAACCTTTTACCTGTATGTTCTGACTAAAAAATTATCTGCAAAAATCTTTTTACCTTAAAACACTAACGCCGCTTGGTTAGATTATCCAATGTCTTTTTACCTTAAAACACTAACGCCGCTTGGTTAGATTATCCGAAAATCCTTTTACCTTAAAATCCTAATCCTACCGAAGATTTTACTTTGATTGATATTTCGTTTGTTTTGACACTGCAAAAGTATGGCTATTGAATCGAACGCACCAAAAAACACGTGCATTTTAGCCCATTTTTTAGGATATTTTAAACATTACAACCCCTATTTTAAGGCTTTTTTACTAATTTTGCCGCTGATAATCAGTTAATAGCCCGACACACCGATACCATGCGATTCCGCCCCCTGATTCTTATGTTATG
>JABUUG010000032.1:0-25428 GCA_021443285.1 Bacteroidaceae bacterium | reverse complement strand
CGCTCGAAGAGGGAAGGTTCTACGAAGGGGCGGGCATCTACCGTCATGTGTGGCTCGTGAAGGAAGCCCCCCTGCACATCGCCCCATTCGGCATCTTCGCCCACTCTGCGCTGAAGGACAACTACACCCGTGCCACACTGACCATAGAGACGGACGTCGTGAACGACAGTCATGCGGACGCATCCGCAACCGTACTCCATGAACTCGTGGACAAGAACGGCACTGTAATCGCCACCGCACGGGGAGAAACGCAGGGGCTTATCAAGCCTCGCACGCACGCGTATTTAATAAATGGTATGGAGATAGACCGTCCGCACCTGTGGACGACAGACACCCCCTATCTATACACCCTGCGCAGCATGGTAGTGCAAAACGGGAAGACGCTCGACACACGCACGACAAGGATTGGCATACGCGAGGCAAAGATGGACAAGGACAAGGGCTTCCTACTTAACAGCAAGCCTCTGAAGATGAAAGGCGTGAACATGCACCAGGACCATGCGGGCGTGGGGGCTGCCATTCCCGACGAGTTGCAGGTATATCGGCTGCTTCAACTGAAGAAGTTCGGATGCAACGCCTACCGCTCATCGCACAACCCCATGACTCCCGAACTGCTCGATGCGTGCGACTCGCTCGGCATTCTCGTGCTTGAAGAGAACCGCCTGACGGGCATAAATACAGAACATACCGACCTGCTGCGGCGTATGATAATACGCGACCGCAACCACCCCTGCATCTTCGCATGGAGCAGCGGCAACGAGGAATGGGGGCTGGAATGGGACGCAAGAGGCGAGAAGGTGATACGCACCATGTGTGAATACGCCCACCAGTACGACCCCACCCGACCGGTAGCCGTTGCCACTTCAAGCGGCCCCTCTGTGCTGCTCGGCGCGGATATAAGCGGCTACAACTACGTGATGCAGAACCCCATAGACCGATACCGCAGGGACTACCCCACCCGACTGGCTATCGGCTCGGAGGAGACTACGGGCTGCGGCACACGCGGCTGCTACTTCGACGACACAGACAACGGACACATGGCAGCACTGAACCGCACGCCCGACACGGCGGAACAACCCGACAACCACCTCGGCAGCGGATGTATCAACCGCATAGAGCGCGGCTGGAAGTTCTATGATGAGCGTCCGTGGCTCGGCGGACTGTTCTACTGGACCGGCTTCGACTACCGCGGTGAGGCTAATCCGCTGAAATATCCAGCAACAGGCTCTGAGTTCGGCATACTCGACTACTGCGGCTTCCCGAAAGACGAGGCATACTACCTGAAGGCGTGGTGGACAGACGAACCGGTGCTTCACCTGCTGCCCCACTGGAACCTAAACGAAGAACCTTCCTTACATTCTACACCTTCCCCCAAGGTGGACGTCTGGGCATACTCCAACTGCGACGAGGTGGAGCTGTTCGTGAACGGCAAATCGGCGGGCAGGAAGAAGATGGAGAAAAACGGCCACCTCGAATGGAGCGTGGTCTATAAGCCCGGCACACTGAAGGCTGTGGGCTACAAGAACGGTAAGCGGCAACTGACAGAGACCATAGAGAGCGCCTCCGCACCATCAGCCCTGAAGATAAACGAAGAGCGCATCGGCACACTGTCCATCCTGAACATAGATGTCATAGACAAAAAGGGCAGACCTGTCCCCACCGCCTGCATACCGATAGCCATCAGCATTTCGGGCTGCGCGCAGATACTCGGCGTAGGCAACGGCGACCCGGCATGGCGTGCCAAAGAACGCCCCGACTCCCCCGATGAAAAACATTTCCAGATGCAGACATTCAACGGCAAGGCACAGGTTATCCTCAAAGTTCCCAACAATGAGTATGCGTATGAGGTCAATCTCAAAAACAGAAAAAATCACTGAATCTCCATCCAATAGTAAATAGGACTCGGCCTTGACGCTTTGTCCACAAAGAAATTGTCCAATGGTAAATAAGAAAGTTTTTGTTTCCGGCTGCTACGACCTGCTTCACAGCGGCCATGTGGAGTTCTTCCGACAGGCATCGCAGTATGGCGACCTGTATGTGGGCATCGGCTCCGATGAAACCATCTTCAACTACAAGCACCACCGCACGATGTATCCAGAACAGGAACGGCTGTTCATGGTTAAGGCGATAAGGTATGTGAAGGACGCTGTGATAAACAGCGGTTCGGGCATCATGGACTTCATTCCTACCGTCGATGCGCTGAAACCCGATGTGTTTGTGGTGAACGAAGACGGTTCGTCGCCCGAAAAAGAGACATTCTGCAAGGAACGCGGCATAGAGTATGTGGTGCTGGAGCGCACACCGTCGGAAGGGCTTGAGGCACGGTCGAGCACATCAATCAAGGCCGCGAACTGCACAATACCCACACGCCTCGACCTTGCCGGCACATGGATAGACCAGCCCTATGTGTCGCGCTACGGTGCCGGCTGGGCTATAACCATATCGCTCGAACCCACATTTGAGGTACGCGAGAGGTGCGGGCTATCCACCTCCACACGCAACATGATAAAGAAGATATGGCCGCTGAAACTGCCAGACATGGACGAGAAGACGCTCGCGAAATTGGTGTTCTGCTTCGAGAACGACCCTGAGCGCAACGACGGAATAATATCGGGCGCACAGGACTCGATAGGCATCTGTATGTCGGGGCTTGTCCGCCACTACTACGACAGGCGTTTCTGGCCTGATATGTTCGAGAGCTGCCACGACGAGGACATACTGCAATGGCTTGAGAGCCACCTCTGCATGGTGCCTATGCACCCGCGACAGGCAGGATGCTCAGTGGTGGAGGGCTGCGCCTTCGGCAGCGATGCGGGCGCAACAACAGAGCCTGTGACAAAAGAAGAGCGGAAACAGATGGTGGCACAGCTGACGAGTGCAGCAGAGAGATGCTGGCGCTCCATAATGAAAAAAGACCTGAGCGGTTTTGCCCAGGCATACAAGGACTCGTTCAATGCGCAGGTGACAATGTTCCCCGCCATGGTTGAGCCCGTAATAATGGACGGCGACAGCACCGCAGAGCCATCGCCGACAATAAAGGAGTGCATCCGGACCTACTCCGCCATGCCCGACGTGCTCGCATGGAAAATGCCCGGAGCAGGCGGCGGAGGCTACCTCGCATTAGTGGTAAGGGATGCCAATACATTCACCGAAGCCCACCCCGAAGCCATATCGTTGAAAATAAGGCGGAAGAATACTACGGCATGAATCTAACAAAATCCCCAAAAGGTCATTGCGCCTTCTGGGGATTTTTTATATGTGAGTGAAAATTTCTTACTACATCTTCACCTTCACCTCCTTATTACTATACTCAACAGTCTTGGCGGCGTTGGCAGCCTCGGCGTTGGTCATGCCCTTGCGGATGAGAATGATGCGGAACTGGCGGTGCTGGAGTTGGCCGGCGAAAGAACCTTTGGCGTCGGCGATGGTAACAGTCTTTGAGGCGTTGTCGAAGGTTATGCCGATTGTAGCATACTTGCCCTTCTCATAGTTGTAGTTTGTGCCTTCGTCTTCATAGAGTTCAAACGCTCCGTCGGCACCATCGAAGATGTGAAGGGTGATGAGCTCCGGCTTCTTTTCGTCGCTCCACTCCATATCCGGGCCTATCGGAAGGATTGCCCCTTCTGGTGCAAATACTGGCATCGAGTCGTAAGGAGCATCCACCTCTACGGTCTGTCCGCCAGTGTAGTGCCTGCCGTTGCGGAGGTCATACCAGCCCTTTTGCTTCGGCAGATAGACGGTGCGCGAGCGTGCGCCGTAGTATCCGACAGGGCACGCCATTATCGACGGGCCGAACATCCACTGGTCTTTTATGTTCTCCACATTCTTGTCGCCGTTGAAGTCCATGATAAGTCCGCGCATCATGGTGTAGTCCTTGAAGTGTACCCACCCAGCCATTGAGTAGATGTAAGGCATCATGCGGTAGCGCAGTTTATGGTATTTCACGATAGACTCGTAGCAGGGGTGTCCCTTTGGTGCAATGTTCCACACCTCGCGCAGCGGCCACTGGCCATGCGCACGGTAGAGCGGGATGAAGCATCCGAACTGGTTCCAGCGGTTCTGCAGCTCGCGCCACTCCTTCAGGTCCTCGTTCTCCACGCCTGTCTTGTCAAACTCACGCTGTGCGGCCTCATATCTCCTCTCCACGCAGAAGCCGCCCTGATCCATGCCCCATACGGGCAGTCCGGCGATGCAATAGTTTATGCCGGCAGTCATCTGCGCGCGCATATCCTCCCACCGTGTGCCGATGTCGCCCGACCAAGTGGCTGTCGAGTAGCGCTGTTCGCCGGCAAAGCCTGAGCGGGTGAGCAGGAACACGCGCGTATTCTTGTTCACTGCACGCTGACCGTTGTATATTGCGTCGGCATTCACGATGGAATAGGCGTTGAAGAACTCCGTTGATGAACCGAGGGCGGTGGGTCCGCAGAGTGCCTTGCGATACCACATCGGTGTGCAGTCGCGCACATTCGGCTCTGAGGCGTCCATCCACCAGGCGTCTATGCCCTGCTTGTATTTCGTGAAGAGATTGTCGTTCATCTGTTTCCAGAACAGCTTGCGCGCACCTGCCGAGTAGGCATCGTAGAACGACCCCACATAGCCGGGACCCACCCAGTCCTTGATATTGTCCTTCACAGCCTGACCGTACATCCATCCCTTTGCGTCGAGAGCCTTGTAGTTGTCGGTGTTGCAGTAGAATTTCGGCCATACGGAAATCATGAAACGCCCGTGCATGGCATGGACAGAGTCGAGCATTGCCTGCGGGTTGGGGAAGCGCGCCGCCTCAAACTGGTGGCTGCCCCACTGGTCCTCGGGCCAGTAGTTCCAGTCCTGCACGATATTGTCTATCGGTATATGGCGCTTGCGGAACTCCGCGAGAGTCTGCTCTATCTCGCCGGAGGTCTTGTATCTCTCGCGCGACTGCCAGAAGCCAAACGCCCATTTCGGATAGACGGAAGCCTTGCCCGTAAGGGTGCGGTAGCCGGAAATCACCTCATCGGCGTTCTTTCCTGCGATGAAATAGTAATCCATATCGCGCGACATCTCGCTCCAGATGCTCATCATGTTCTGCTGCTTGTCCGTCTGGGGCGATGCAGCGCGCAGCGAACAGTAGGCTGCGCCGCCGTCTGGCTCCCACTCTATGCGGACAGGCGTCTTTATGCCCTTCTTCAAGGGATAAACGAACTTGTATGAATTGGGGTTCCATGCTGTGCGCCAACGCTCCGTAACCACCTCTTTGTTGTCGATGAACATACGCACATAGCCAGAGTAGTATGCAAGCCAGCGGTAGTTGCAGTCGGTGGGCGACTCGATGAATCCCTCGAAAACGACGCGCGAACCGTCGAGGGCGATGTCCTTCGGCAGACGCTCCAGCTCAAAGGCATTGTCGTAATAGACGGAGTCTTCCTCGCGCACAACCTTCTTCCCCGTAGCGTCCTTGTATGTTACGGTCAGTCCGCCGCGCGAGCCGCCGCGGTTATACACCTTGAACGACTGGCAGAGCTGCCTGTAGTCCTCCGGATTTCCCCAACGGCAATAGGAATAGCTGTCCCAGAGAATGCCGTAGTTCTTGTTTGACACCACGAAAGGCACGCTCACCTTTGTGTTATACTGGTACAGCTCCTCGTTCACGCCTTTATAATTAATGTCTTCCGACTGGTGCTGTCCGAGTCCGTAGAACGCCTCGTCGTCGGGCGAGTTGAAGAGCATGCGCCACGACCATGCGTTGCGCTGCTTGTCGGTAATAGTGCCCACGCCCACCTCGCGCTCCGGCACGGCGAAGCGCGTGAAGGTCTTTCCCTGCGCAGCCTCATCGAGAAGCACCTTGCCCGAAGCGTCCTTGAAGGTGATGCGCCCGGTCTGCTTATCCACAACAGCCTGCACCTTCCTGGTCTTCACAACCACGCTGCCGCCTTCCTCGCTGACGGTATAGGCAGCCTTGGCGGTCTGCGGCACTATGATAAGGCTCTGCTTCTGCGGGAACTGCGCCTCCGGAGTGGCGACAACGCGGATGATGTTCTCGCTGACCACCTCCAGTTTCACCATCTTCACAGCAGCATCTTCACTGCTGTCAAGGGTGAGGGTGATGCCCCTGCCATAGTCCTTATGGCTTGCAGCATCAGCACAAATTGCACTTGAAACGAAAAAAAGGAGCATGCAAAGCCCCTTAGAGAAAATGTTCTGCATGGTTGTGTTCTTGTTAGTTTATCCGCAACAGTAGTTGCGGACACGGTGGCTTCCTTCGCTTTCTTGGGGAAGGGGGTGCGGCTTAGTATGGCCATTCGCCGAGCCGGCATCCCTCCATGATTCCGTCGTAGGCAGGCTGGCAGAAGACCGTCTTGTCGCCGCGGTTTAATATGGTGCATATACCCGACACGCCGTTCTGCTGCATGACGTTTATGTCCCAGACGAAAGGCACAATGCCGTAGTTCTTTGCCGTCATATTGATTGCCTTGTAGTAGTCTTTCACGGAGTTGTCGTGCTTAGCCTGACTTGCTCCGCTGGTGTTTGAGAGGTCGCGCCAGTTGCTGCCGTACTCTCCCACTATCACAGGCACATCGTTTGCCACAAACTTGTCGTGCAGGAGCGAGAACTGCTGCTTCACATAGTCCTCATCAACGGCATACTGCGAGTTGTGTTCCTTGTCGAGGTCATTGCAGTTGTTCTTGCCCCAGTAGTAGAACTCCATGCCGCCCGTGAAGCCCCAAGGGTCGTAGAAATGGGCTTCCACCATGAGCTTACCCTTCTGGCCGTCTATGTCCTGGGGTATGGTGAAGAACCTGCTGGTGCTGTGAACACTGGCGCCAGGGCCCTGCACAACGAGTGTCCTGTTGCGGTTGTTGCCTCCCGTGGCACGCACGGCATCCACAAACGCCTGGTTATACTGCTGTAGAATAGGGTTCAGCGTCTCGTGCTTGTCGTTGAAGAGGGAGTACTCCTGGAAAGGCTCGTTCATGCCGGCAAAGATGAGATGCTCGTCGTAGTCGCGGAACTCGGTGGCGATGGCAGTCCAAAGAAGTTTCAGTGTGGCAATCTTCTGCTGTATGGTCTGCTTGTCAACAGGCAAGAACTCAGAGTGTGACATGGTGAAGCCTTCCACTTCGAGCCATCCGCTGTCCCAATGGTCGTTGAGAATGACATAAAGGTCTGCCTTGACGCAGTAATCCACAACCTCCCTGACGCGCGCCATCCAGTCGGGGTCTATCTTCCCGTTATCCAGATAAATGTACCATGCGCACGGGATACGCACGGAACGGAAGCCTTTCGACCTGACATAATCTATGATTTCCTGGGAAGTCCTTGTGTCCTGCCACGACGTTTCGCCACCTGTTGCCTCCATGGTGTTCGCCAGGTTCCATCCCGGGAACATCAGTTTCGCAAGGCTTTTGGCAGAAGGGAACTCCTTGACACTGACCTCTTGCGACATACCCGACTCTCCGGCAGCAGTGCTGTCGGCAGCACGAAGCCCGACAGAACCGGCGAAAGTGAGCAGAAAAAGGTTTATCGCAATGAGAAGATTGCGCAGTGAGTATGGGGTCATTTATCAGACTTTCATGGTAGTAATTATGCGACAAAGTTATGGTTTATCGCAAAAACTCGCAAATATTAGGGAAAGAAAAAGCCCGTTTTGTCCTATCGGGCGTATTTTATGTCCTGTATTTCCCTCAATTATGCGGCAATAATCGGATATGACAACAAAAAAGAGGTATCGGAAACTCAGCGTCTGAGCTTCCAGCGGAAGGTGCCGAGGAAGGAGAAAGGCTCCTGATAATAGAGACTGAGCGAACTGCTGCCGAGGGCGTACTGGGTGTTGCCGATGTTGTAGGCATTGAACTCGAAGTCGAAGCCCTTATACTGGTATATCACGCCCGCATTGACGATGCAGTTGGTGGGCAGCGACTCCATTTGCTTATACGCTGTGATACGGCTGCCGTAAACCCTGGTTGTGCTTCTGAGCCACAGTCCGTGCTTCTTTGTATTGAGGAGTTTGTAGCCCACCGTGAGGTTTGCCGACAACTTCGGCACATCGTAGGACGCGCCGTTTGATGCAATCATCTTGTAATTCTCTTCGAAGAGAGATCTGGAATATGCGGTGTTCAAATTGAGCATAAACCTTGGCAGATTCACATCCAACTGCGTCTCCACGCCGATTGCGCCAAACCGTCCTTCATTCTTCAGGGCTTCAGTTCCTCCCATTCTCCAGTCGAACATATTGCTGTAATAATTGTAATATACAGCAGCATTGAATTGGCATCGTCTGCTTATGTGCCACGTGGTGTTCAGCTGCCACGTGTCGCTATGCAGCGACTGTGGTTCTTCTGAGAATATCACAATGGGCAAAGCAGGTATCTTGTTACGATACACATACGGTATAGGGAATGCGGATCGTCCGTAAAGCAATTTCACATTGAAGCGGTCGGAGTGGATGTAGCTCATGGAGAGCCTGTAGGTGAAATCCTTCTGGGTTACGCCGTTCAGTCTCTTCTGTATGGAGTATGTGCCGTTGGCGTTCAGTACCCAATGCTGGCTGAAGCGGTGCTTCCACTGCACGAAGGGAGATATGGTGAACTCTGTTCCCGGATATGCCGGAGACTCATGGTATGCAAACACATAAGTGCTGTCTTCTATACCTCTCATATCCCCATTTCCATCAACGAAGGGTTCATTGCTTACACCTGCATTATAATATCCATCGATAACGCGAACAACATCAGCGTTCACTCCTACCATTATGTTTCCGTTAGACGCACCCTTCTTACCGTAATGATACATCGCTGCGACGCGTCCATTGGCGTCGATGGTGCGATATTTGTAATAGAAAAGGAATTTTGCCGGACGCGAAAACATATCATTTACCCGGGCAGAGTCATTGGCGAAATACGCCTCTATATCGTTGAACGAGAACTTGCCCGTAACGCTGACCGTAAACTTTCCGAATGTCTTTGCATAGTCGAGACCAATGAGCCATCCCCTATGCGGGAAGCCCGGGTTCGAGCCGTTTATCTTGGGATAGTAGCTTTCTGTGTATTGGTTCGTATATAGTCCTGATATCAGGTCGTTTACCCCTATGAGCGAGCGGTTGCCATAGTTTGTCATGAGCAGGAGGTTAAGGCCTTTCCACTTGAATGTGAGTCCCACGTCATAAGAGGGCTTGTGGCGGTAGCGCTCCACATACTGCACATTATTGTCCGGGGAATAAACATGGAAGCCGCTCGACGACCACACATTACCCCATACGAACAAATCGACATCGCTCCTGTGGACACCTCCCTGAAGGTTGAGCATGAACTGCGAACCTTTTCCGTATGACAGCCGCGTCTCGAAGCCCTGCACGTCGCTGCCCTCGAGTGTCTTTATGTTTACTATTCCGCTGAACGCCATTGTTCCGAACACACAGGATGCGGGACCGCGCAGCACCTCTATCTCCCTTATTTTCTCAAGGCTAATGGAATAGTCCAACACACACTCGTTGTAGGAGAGCTCGTTGAGTCGCTGCCCGTTGAGGAGTATGAGCAGCGACTGCTGCACAATACTGTTGAAGCTGCGCATGCTTATGGAGGGATTGGCTCCATGGTCTGTAGGCACGAGTCCGGGGACGTATGTGGCAAGCAGCTCACGTATGTTCCGGGCGCCAGAAAGCCTGATGTCCTGACGCGTGATGATGGTAACGGGCGCAGCCACCTCGCTCTCCGGCTCTGCGGTAATGGATGCCGACGACAGCAGCACCCGGTTCTGGCGTATCTCGTTGACCATATCCACAAACATGGGGTGGTCGTCGTCGCCTGGCAGGAAGTCGGAGTCGAGTTCAAGCAACTGCGCAACAGACTCCCTTGCCATATCGGGGTTGTCGTTGGCAAGATATGATTGTGCAAGCAGGTGGTACGCGCTCTGCTTCTGTACGGGCGAAAGGCGAGGCAGATTGTTCTTGAGGGTGTCGATGGCGGCATCGAGCGAGCCTGTGTCGTAAAGCGACTGGGCTGTATTCAGGACAGAGAAACCACTGCTGCTGTCCATCACCTGCTGGGAGAATGCCGGCAGGGAGAAAGAAAGAAGGATAGCGAAGACAAAGGCTCCCGCCCAACGGGAATAACGGAATAGCGTCATACCGGAATACCGGAATGCCGGAACGTCGGAACGCCGAGATGCCAAAGAGCCAGATTTCTCCCGGCAAACGATATGGTGCGGTGTCAGAATTTGAAGTTCCATCTTANCGGAATGCCGGAATGCCGGAACGTCGGAATGCCAAAGAGCCAGATTCCTCCCGGCAAGCTATGTGATGAGGTGTCAGAATTTGAAGTTCCATCTTATTGTGCCGAGAAAAGAGAAGGGTTCCTGGTAATACAGGCCTAACTTACTGCTTCCGAGTGAATACTTGTGGTTGAGGACATTGTATGCGAAAAACTCGAAGTCGAAGCCTTTGTATGTGTAGTTTGTTCCGAGGTTCAGTATGCCGCACGCGGGGTCTTCAGGCTGTGATTCGTCTCTTGTGTAACGCTTGCCGTAGAGCCTCATATTGCCCTTCAGCCAGAGCGAGTGCTTTTCCTTGTCCAGCACCTTGTAGCCTAAGACGAGGTTGCCGTAATACTTCGGCATATCGCTGAAATAAGAGTCAGACCTGAAGAAAAGGACATTATCATGACCGATAAGCGACTGGTACGAGAAGTTCAGGTTCATGAGCATTCTTTTGGATTCATATTTCAGTGTGCTCTCAAATCCCGCCACCTGCATCGAGCCGCCATTGTAAATCTGCTTTTCCTGATTCATACTTGGGTAATTGCCGTACAGGTTGAGGAAACCGACAGTCTGGAACGACCAGCCGCGGGCGAAGTTCCAAGTGGTGTTAAGCTGGAATATATCGGTGGTAATGAACTTGGGCTCTGACTCGAATGATATGTTTATTATGCGTCCGTTCCTGAATATGTAGGATGGCGAATAGAGTTCGCGTCCGGCATGTATCTTCACGTTGAACGTCTCAGGTATGAAGTATGTGAACGCCGCCTTGTATGCCCATCCCGTCTCCACATGACCGTTCTGCCGCTTCTGCATGAGGAAATGTCCGTTTAGGTGTATCACCCACCTTTTGTTGAGCACCTGCTTCCACTGCACAAAGGGGGTCAACGTAAACTCCTGCCCTATTGTAGCAGGTGAAGACAGGTCTTCAGGCTTAAATAACACGCCATCGTTTTCATAAAGGAAGTTGGTGAACATCGTATGTCCGCCGAGGAAACTCAGATAGTCAAGGTTCAGCCCTCCGATAAGGCTTCCATGGGTCCTTTTAGACTTTCCGTACTCGTACATTACGGCGGCACGCCCACAAGCGTCGATGGTGCGGTAGGCGGAGTAGCGGAAGTTACAGTTACTGCTATCAAGATATTGTGCCTCATACTCAGCCAGGTCGTTGAACGCCGCCTTTGCTTCAAAAGAAAGCGTCAGTTTGCCGAGCACCTTCGTATAGTCCGCTCCGATAAGCCAGGTCAGATGCGGAGACCCCGGCATTGAACCGTCTATAGAAGGACAAAGGTCTTCATTATACCCCCCATAATTTTTCATCGGAAAACGTTTGCTGGGGTAATAGTCATAGTCGTATGCGCCCATCTGCTGCCTGTTGCCATGGAACGTTGAAACGATGAGGTTGAAGCCCTTCCACGTGAGGTTTGCCCCGAGGTCGTAACATGGCTTCTGGCGATAACGCTCCACATACTGCACGTGTCCGTCGGGCATGGCGACCTCCGAACCGCTCGAGGAGAATATGTTGCCCCATACGAAGAAGTCAAGGTCGTTTCTGTGCACACCGCTCATGAGGTTTGCCATGAACTGCCCGTGATTGCCGTAGGACACCCTTGCCTCCACGCCCTCCATGTCCTCACCCGTGAGGGTCTTTATGTTCACCACGCTGCAGAAGGCGTTTGTGCCGTAAACACTGGGGGTGGAACCGCGCAGCACCTCTATCTCCTTTATCTTGTCGAGGCTTATGGAATAGTCGGGGGTGGCGGCGAAGTTCGCCATATTGTTTATCCTGTGTCCGTTAAGCAGGATGAGGGTGTTCTTTTGAAGGCCGTCATTCACTCCACGCACCGCCCACGACGCCTCGCCTCCCTTGTCTGAAGGGCTGAAGCCCGGGACATAGGTGCATATAAGCTCCCTGATGTTGCGTGCACCCGACACCCTTATCATGTCGCGCGTGATGATGACCACGGGTATGGACACCTCGTCCATGTTCTCCGCCATAAGCGATGCGGCGGACACCATAATCTGCTTGTTCCGTATGCTGTTCACCATATCCACGAAGAAGGGGTCGTCGAGCGAGGTTACGGTATAGTATGAGTTTATGTCCATCATACTCTTCACGCAGCGCTCCGCCATTTCCCTGTTGTCGTTGGCGAGGTATGAGTGTGCAAGCAGCCTGTATGCCTTTGTCTTCTCTTCGGAGGTGAATGTCTTTATGTTATGCTCCAGCGTGTCGATGACTTCATCGACAGCACCATTGTCATACAAATCCTGCGCCACGGACAGAAGCTCGTAGTTGCCGACATCATCCGACTGGGCGAAGGCACTCAGCGAAGCGAGGAAAAGGAATATGGAGAGAAGGGATTTGATAAATTGAGGGGGATAAGGAGGAGTTAAAGGGGAGTTAATGTGGAGTTAAAGTGACATATGTATTTGAAGTTCATGACTATTGTCCCTTTAACTCCACTTTAGCTCCACTTTCAGTGAAATTCAAGTCAGCGGCACCCGCACAGTTATGGTCGTGCCTTCGTTTTCCTGCGACTGGAGGTCGATTGTGCCCTTGTGTTTTTCGACTATCTGCTGCACGATGCCCATGCCGAGCCCTGTGCCCTGCCCTACGGGTTTTGTGGTGTAGAAGTTCTCGTAGAGCCTCTGCTTTGTCTCGTCGCTCATGCCGCATCCGTTGTCGCGGAATGTGAACTGGAGCATCCCGTCTTTTTCCTCCAGGCTCACATGGAATGTAGGGGTGTAGTCGGCAGACTTGTCGCTTTGGGAACGTGTCCAGAGGGCGTGGAAGGCGTTGTTGGATATGTTCAGCACAGCCCTGCCGAGGTCTTTCGGAATGACGCTGTACTGCTTGCCGTCCAAGAGGAAGTTGTAGTCGAGTGTGGCATTGAAGTCCTTCAGGTTCACACGGCATGAGTGGTACGACAGTCGCACGAACTCCTCTGTCAGGGCGGTTATGTCGGTGGGTATCCACTCGTCGTCCTTGCCTCGCGAGAACATGAGCATGTCGTGCACGATGTTTATCGCCCTTTCGCCGTGCTCCTGTATCTTCTTGATGTTCGTGGCGAGGTCCTCAAGCAGTGCCTCGCGCTCCTCAGGGTCGTCCTCGTCCTGCAGGTCTTCTATGATTTGTCCCGACATCTTGCTGAAGTTTATCACGAAGTTCAGCGGATTCTGGATTTCATGGATGACGCCGGCAGTGAGCAGTCCGAGCGAAGCCAGCTTCTCCTGTTGTCTCAGGTGTTGCTCTAAGATTGATTCTTCGTTTTTCATACAAGCAGTATTGTGCATTTCGTGTATTCATACTTTTCGGACTCGATGATAATCTCGCCCCCCATCATGTTGATGGTGCTGCGGCAGAGGTACAGTCCCACACCCGCTGCCTCGGCGGTTGTCTTGGTTGTGAAGAACGGGTCGAAGACCTTGTCGATGATGGTCTTCTCTATACCGATACCGTTGTCGGTAACTATTATGACGCATCCCGACTCGTCGGAGTCCTGGTTCACCTTGTTCAGGACTATGCTTATCTCTCCTCCCTTATAGTATTGCGGGTTTTCCTTTTCGAAGCGTTTCACTATGGCATAGACGCTGTTCTGTATGATGCTGAGCACCACCCTCGACAGAGCCTGTATGTCGCAGACGGACTTCACGGAGGCCTCTGGCACAGAGAGGGTGAACGTGGTGTTTGTGGCCTCTATCTCGCTCTTGAAGGTGGATTTCGCCACCTCCACCATCTGGCGCAGCTCTATGTTTATGATGTGTTCCTTCAGGTTCAGCTTCGGCGCCTTCAGCACGCCCTCCATGGCTTTCAGTATGCGCGTGGTGTTCAGTCCGTGGTCGGCTATCTTCTCGAGGTTGGTGCCGAGCATATCGAAGATGTCCACGCAGTCGTCGTAAACGTCCTCGTCGAATTTTTCCCTCTCGTCCTCCACGTTCTGCTTCAGGTCCTTCAGCAGTCCGATGTTCATCTTCGAGAAGTTGTTTATGTAGTTCATCGGGTTGAGGATGCGGTCGATGAGTCCCTGCGTCAGCTTACCCACGGTTGCCATCTTCTCTGAGTTCACGAGTTCTTTCTGCGTCCTGCGCAGCTCTGCCGTTCGCTCATCCACCTTCTTTTCGAGCATCTGCTGCTCCTTCAGCAGTTTGCCGGTGCGCCAGCGGGTGTAGCTTATGGCGAAGAAATACATGCCCATCAGGAGCATGAGGATGAAGAGCGATACGGTGTACCACTTCAGGTACCAGGGGTAGCGTATGTAGCAGCTGAACATCTTGGGGTCTGACACATTCTGGTATACATTGCGCGTGCATACCTCGAAGGTGTGGTGGCCATAGCCTGTAACCGTGTGTCTGTATTCCGCACTGGTGGTCCAGGCGCTCCATTCGCCGTTGTCTATACGGTATCTGTAGTCCGCCAGCTTCAGCACGCCGAGGCGCGATGAGGAATAGCGGAAGGTGATGTGCTTGGTGTTCGACGGCAGGTCGACGTCCTCGCCCTCCACATTGGTGTATTCCGGGAAGCCTCCCCAGATGTTCACGGTGCTGTCCGCCTCGTAGGTTATCTCTCTGAGCTGCACTATGGGCTTTGTCATAACGCCCTTGTATGAGGCATAGTTCCTGTCGAAGGAGGAGATACCCTTCTCATAGCCCACGATGAGCAGGTCGGGCTCGGCGAACACCTCATTGATGCGTATGTCCTTGAACAGCGCGAGCCAGTGCAGGTTTTCGGCGTCAGACCCTCCGACGTGGCGCAGGTTCCTGCCGTAGTCGTCGGTCTCCCACTCCGAGCTGAACGGCGCGGACCTCACGTCCGTCATCCTCGTGCTGCCCTTCTCCAGCATCTTTGTCTGGTGATAGACGTTCCTGAAGTAGAGGTTGCCCGTGTTCGACAGCGTTATCTGGCTCACCATCGGCACGGCGGCAAACAGGGAGTTGTTGCCCCTCATGTCTGTCATATACACTGCGTCCTGCTGGCTGTAGAGTATCATTCCGTTGTATGGGCATACGGAGAGCGAGAACTGCGGGGACAGCGTCCTCAGCGATGTGCCGTCGAACATATGCAGTCCCGACGCGGCGGCTATGAGCAGCCGGTTGTCCGGGGTAACAGCCATGTCGTGGCATCCTATCACGCCTTCTATATGCCGTGCCCTGATGTTGCTCTCCACGACGTACAGTCCCTCGTCGCTGCCCACATAGAGCAGTCCCTTGTAGCGCCTTATCTTCTTCACCTCGCCGTGTATTCCCTCGTAAACGCCCATTCTGGCGTAGGGGGTGGGATATTTTATGGCGAAGATGCCGTTGTCTGTTGCGCCCCACATATTGGCGACGCTGTCTATGCAGAGGCTGTTGATGTTGTTGTTGCAGAGTCCGTCGTTTGTGCTGACGCTGAGGAGCTGCTTGCCCGAATCGTCGAAATACTGTATGCCCTCGCCCATGACGCCCTGTACGTTGTCATTCCCCTGCAGCTTCAGCTTCTTTATGGCGAAGCGCTGTCGCTCCGAGTCGTCGAGGTGTAACTCCTTCCTCTTCTTGAGCCTGTCGCCTGCCACCTCATATTCCGCCCCGTTCCGGTTATGCACGATAATCTTTCCGTCGGGGTTCTCATACACTCCCAGCACTTCGCCTATGTTGTGCGTGTCGCGCATGAATACGGGTTTCAGCGTACCGTCGGGCTGCGGACTGACATAGCCCACCTCATCGTATGCACCGAACCACACTCTCTCCTTGCTGTCTATATACACGTCGGTCACACGGCTGTAGTTGGGCATATACACCGTGTGCCAGTGCTCGAAGTCGTAGCAGAGCAGTCCCTCCATATTCGCCACGAATATGTAGCCCCGCTTGTCATAAACTATGTCGTAGTTCTTCTTCTGCGCCTTGTATTCGTCGGGCATGAAGTTGCGGAAGAAAGGCACACCCACCTGCGCTGCTGCATCAATGGGCAACAGCAGGAACACCATCAGCGCACATACTGCCACTGACAATGCCCGGCATCTGTATTTCAAGTGAGTGGACAAAATTCTTTCGCGGTGTTTTTGTTTTTGGGAGTTATGCGCCTTCGGCGCGGAAGTTAAGGGAAGTTAGAGGAAGTTAAAGGACACATGCCTTTTTCCCGGAAAAACCCTTTCTATACCTTCTCTACCCTCTTTGCTTCTACCTTTTTTACTTTCTCTACCCCTGCGCCTTGCGCGTCAGCGCACGGTGTTTCCCCTCTCCGCCTTCATAGGAACGGGGGGGGCCTACCTCATCAGACTCCTGTACGGCACGCGGCTGCCCACATACTCGTCCCATTCCTCGCGGGTTATGTCGGATGTCAGCGTGTTCCTTACCGAACGGGCTATGTCTGGCACATTAATATATAGCAAACCCACATTGTTGTGCTGCCCTCCGTAATAGAGCTGGTTGTTGTACAACCCCATGGTCCTTATCCAGCTGGCGGTCTCATGCAGTATCAGCGGCCGCTTGTTCTGCTGCTTCAGCCGCCACATTATTATATTGCCGTCGTAGGAGGCTGAATACAGCTTGTCGCCGCTGAATATCAGGGACGACACCGTCGATGAGTGGCCCTTGAAGACTTCCGTCGACTGGTTTCTCTGGAGCATTATCGAACCATCCTTGCATCCCACTGCGCCCATGCCGTTCTTCCATGTCATGAATGTTGGCCTCGCCGGCAGGTAGAGCCTCTTCAAGGGCTTCAGCGCTGCCTTTTCTATCATGTATATCTGCCCGTTGGAGTCTATCACGGCATCCTTGCCTTCCCACAGTCCGGAGGCGCATATCTCCACCGCCTCTGCCGCACCACGCTGTTTGGAAGCCTGTGCAGAATGGAAGGGCGTGTAAAGAGTGAGGGCGTTTGTACGCTTGTCTATAAGCCAAAGCCCCTGACGTCCGACAATGATGAAGTAGTTCTTGTCGCATGACACCATGTCTATGCACTTCGACGGAAGCTCCATCTTGTAGGTCTTCCGTTTGGAGGTCTGTACAACGGTCTGCCTGCCGTTCTCTATGCAGAAAAGCGTTCCGTCGTAGGCAACGGCGAACAGCTTTTTGGAGTCCTCGTCCAGCAGCATCCCCCGCAGGTCTGTCTTCGTGCCGGAAAGCAGTGTGCTGAGCTTCGGCTCCTTGTTCTTCCCCGGTTCGCTTGAGAAATTGCGCATCAGCCAGAAGTCGCCGTAGCCTCCGAGCACGTAGAGATTGTCCCCGACATTCGCCATCTTGTTCACACCGCCTTTTACCATCACGGGGGTCAGGCGGCTGAGAGGGCTGTGGGTTGTCAGGGCAGTGAAGACGCCTGATGAGAAATAGTCGCTGTTGTAGTCTCTCGCCATGACGTAAGAGAGGTAGGCGAGCTTTGCGGAGAGAGCCTTGTTGCCGGTATGCGCCTTCTCCCCGGAGAGGGTTGCGAGGGCCTGTGCAAGAGCCTGATAGGCAAGGGTGTCTGCCGACTTGCGCGCTGAGACAGCCTCCTTGGTGGCTATCTCCGAACTCTGCTGGAGGGAGATGATGCGCTTCATAGACACCTCCATATCGCGCTGGTACTGCTCGGCCTGCCTCTGGTTCGCCTCGGCGATGGCGCGCTGCTTGTTAGCCTCAGACAGCGCCTCGGTGGCACGGTTCTTTGCGCTCACAGCCTGCTCCTTGTCGTGCTCCGACTGGGTGTACAGATCCTCTGCCTGCTTCTTCAGGCGGTCTGTCTCGCGCAGACGGGTCTCTGATATTTCCGCCTGCTCCTGCGCTATGTCCTGCAGCTGCGCGCTGATGCTCGATGCCACCACCGACTTCTTCTCCGACTGCTCCAGCGACTTTATCCTCTGCTTCAGCTCCGCCTCCTTGTGGGCATAGGCAATACTCTCATAGTACCAGCCTCCACCGCACAGGCAAACTATGCCCGCGACTGCCAGATATTTGAGTATTTTGCCGCTGAATTTCATGAGGTATGAAAAAAGGGGAGTTAAAGAGGAGTTAAAGGGGAGTTAAAGGGGAGTTAAAGGGGAGTTAAAGGGGAGTTAAAGGGGNAAAGGAGTTAAAGGAGTTAAAGGAGTTAAAGGAGTTAAAGGAGTTAAAGGAGTTAAAGGGGAGTTAAAGGGGAGTTAAAGGGGAGTTAAAGTGACATTACCTTCATGCGCATAATGCATATGTCCCTTAACTTCCGCGCCAAAGGCGCATAACTTCCTCTAACTTCCTTTGACTTCTTAAGTTACACTATCTTCAGGCTCAGCACCGTAATGTCGTCCGACTGCGGTGCGTCCTGCACAAAGTCTTTTACGCTGGAGAACATCTCGTTGCAGATGCCCTCTGCACTTGCCGACACGAGTGGTGGCAGCAATGCTTCGAGTCTTGCCTCGCCATACTCTTCGTTGCCGGCGTTGGTGGCCTCCGTGATGCCGTCGGTGTAGCACACGAGCGTGTCGCCCGCTGACAGCTGTATCTGCTCATGGTTGTAGCTGAAGCCTTCCATCACGCCTACGGGTATGTCCTTGGATACGGGCAGCTGCGTCAGACTGCCGTCAGCCTTGAGCATATACGGCGGATTATGACCCGCATTCACATAGTCTATGACACCCGTGGTGAGGTCGAGTATTCCGTATAACACCGTGACGAACATACACCTCTCGTTGTCCTCCGCAAGCATATTGTTCGCCTGCTCCACCACCTCTATCGGGTTGAGAGAGCTCAGCCCCTTGGTGCGCAGTATGGTGCGGCTGACAGCCATGAACAGTGCGGCGGGTATGCCTTTGCCCGACACATCGGCGATGGTGAACGCTATGTGCTTGTCGTCAATGCGGAAGATGTCGAAGAAGTCGCCGCCCACATCCTTCGCGGGCTTCATCATGGCGTAGATGTCTATCTTGTCCACAAGGTCGGCAAACGGCGGGAAGTGGCGGGGGATTATCGCCTGCTGTATCTGTGCCGCAGCCTCAAGGTCGGAGTGCAGGCCCGTCAGCTCCCTGTGCTCTGCCTGCGACTTCTTGACGAACTCTATCTGCTCTATCGCCTTGTCGATGGTGAGCTGCAGGTCGTCCATGTCGATGGGCTTTGTGGCGAAGTCGAAAGCACCGTCGTTCATCGCCCGGCGGATGTTCTGCATATCGCCGTATGCCGACACCATGATGCACTTCTGCGCCGGGTTGTGCATCTCGCGTATGCGGTTCAGGAGGGTCAGACCGTCCATCTCAGGCATGTTTATGTCGGAGAGGATTATAGAGATGTCGGGATTGGAAAGAAGCACCTTCAATGCCTCCAGGCCGTTATGGGCGAAGAAGAACTCATACTCGCCCTTGCGTATCTTTCTGCGGAAATACTGGGTGATCAGGATTTCAAGATCCTGTTCGTCGTCAACACTTAATATCTTAATAGCCATACTTGCTTGGTAGTGAATAGTGAAGAGTGAATAGTGAATAGTTTGCTGCCGCGATGGGTGAACAGTTAAAAACTGCGTTGCAAAACTAATCAATAATCATCAATCAACACTTACTATTCTTGACGTTTTATCAAGAGAAAAACGATTTTTTTGCGCTTTTTTGACAATCGGCACACATTAATATATCAAAAAACATAACTTTGCGCCCTGAATTTTTTTACAATCAATAATAATTAATCTCAATATTCATGGATATTAAATTTGAAAATCCCGACAAAATCAACGGAAAACTCACACTCGTAATAGAAGAGAGCGACTACACAGCACGCGTAGAGAAGGCACTCAAAGACTACCGCAAACGTGCTAACGTGCCAGGCTTCCGTCCAGGAATGGTGCCTATGGGCATGATAAAGAAGCAGTACGGAGAGGCTGCAAAGATGGATGAGGTGTATAAGCTGATGAGCGAAGGCCTCAACGACTACCTGACAAAGAACAACATAAACGCCCTCGGAGAGCCTCTGCCAGCAGCCGACAGCGAGCCTGCCGACCTCTCCAAGCCCGCACCATACACCTTCGTCTTCGACATCGCCGTGGCGCCTGAGTTCAGCGTGGAGCTGACCGATAAGGACGAGCTTACAAAATACGTGATTGACCCAACCGAGAAAGAGGTGGAGGAGCGCATCGGCGTAATGCGCAGCCAGATGGGCAAGCAGGTAACAGTTGAGGAATATGCCACAAACGACATGCTCCGCGGCGACCTCCGCGAACTCGACGCTGAGGGCAACACCCTCGAAGGCGGCATGACAGTAACAGAGGCTGTGCTCATGCCTACATACTTCGCCAACCAGGACGAGGCAAAGAAGTTCGACGGCTCAAAGCTCGGCGACATCATCACCTTCAACCCGAAGAACACCTACCAGGACCGCACACAGGCTCTCGCATCCCTCCTCAAGATAAGCAAGGAGGAGGCAGAGAAGATAGAATCTGACTTCTCCTACCAGATTACAGACATCTCACGCCATCAGGACGCCGACCTCGACGAGGAGTTCTTCAAGAACGCATTCCCCGACAAGGACATCACCACAGAGGAAGCATTCCGCGAGGAGGTGAAGAACAACCTCACTGCACAGTTCGCCTCTACCGCCGACAGCCAGTTCCACGTTGACCTCCGCAAATACCTTGAGGAGAAGGTGGGCAAGCTCGAATATCCGGAGGCACTGCTGAAGCGCTTCATGAAACTGCGCAACAAGGACAAGGACGCCAAGTTCATCGACGACAACTTCGACGCATCTGTCAAGGAGCTCACATGGAGCCGCATCAAGAGCCAGCTCCTCGAACAGTTCGGAGTGAAGGTTGAGCAGGCAGACGTTGACGACGCAGCCCTAAGCCTCTGCCGTATGCAGTACGCACAGTATGGCTACGGCAACCTGCCAGACCAGTTCTACGAGCAGGGAGCAAAGGAGATGCTGAAGAACGAGAACCAGCTCAACAACGTCATCGAGTTCGCCGTGGAGAACAAGGTTGTCGCCGAGGCAAAGAAGGTCGTTACCCTGAAAGAGGAGAACATCTCTTGGGAGGACTTCCGCAAGAAGATGTCCGAATAAGGGCTATCACGCACAGCACACATAACACTACACAACAGCAGCACACGCAGCGCTGCACAGCAATACCACAGTAACGCAAAGGCGGATGTCGCAACGACATCCGCCTTTCTTTGTCCTTCCAGCATCGGCATACAGGCATCGCCCATACCCGCCATTCATGCCTCAAGGATATGGTTTGCGCCAGTACTTTATGCCCAAGTACTGGAGTAATCCTATAGAAGTACTGGAGTAATTCATGCCCGATTACTGCAGTAATCCTAATGGAGTACTGNTCCATCTACATCAACTCGCCCGGCGGAAGCGTAACAGCGGGTCTGGGCATCTACGACACCATGCAGTTCATCAACTCCGACGTCGCCACCCTCTGCTCCGGGATGGCGGCCTCTATGGGTGCCGTGCTGCTCGTTGCCGGCAAGGAGGGCAAGCGTTCCGCCCTGCCACACTCGCGCGTGATGATACACCAGCCGCTCGGAGGCATGGAGGGACAGGCACGCGACATGGAGATACAGGTGCAGGAGATACAGAAGCTGCGCACAGAGCTATACACCATAATAGCCGAGCACTCACACACAGACTTCGACAAGGTGTTCGCCGACTGCGACCGCAACTACTGGATGACCGCTGCGGAGGCAAAGGAATACGGAATGATAGACCAGGTGCTCGTAAAGAAATAGACCAGAGACGATGAACAAGTGTAGTTTTTGCGGTTCTAACGAGAGGAAGGTGCGCATGCTCATCTCCGGCATCAGCGGCTTTATATGCGACGATTGTGCACTGCGTGCCAGCGAGCTTGTGCGGATGCAGCTGGGAGAGATGGATGGATGGGATGACGATGATGACGAAGCAGATGAGGTGTCTGGCAGACGCTCAGCCGCTCAGGCGAAGAGGAAGCTGCCCAAGCCGGAGAAGATAAAGAAATACCTCGACGAGTATGTGATAGGGCAGGACGAGGCGAAGCGCTACCTCGCCGTCTCCGTATATAACCACTACAAGCGACTCGACCAGAAGAAGGATGACGACGGCGTAGAGATAGAGAAGAGCAATATTATAATAGTAGGGCGCACGGGTACGGGCAAGACCCTCCTCGCCAAGACCATTGCGCGGCTGCTTGACGTGCCGTTCACCATCGTGGATGCCACCGTGTTCACCGAGGCCGGTTATGTGGGCGAGGATGTGGAGAGCATCCTGTCGCGGCTGCTGCAAGTGTCCGACTACAACGTTAAGAAGGCGGAGCGCGGCATAGTCTTCATCGACGAGATAGACAAGATAGCGCGCAAGAGCGACAACCCCTCCATCACACGCGACGTAAGCGGCGAGGGCGTGCAGCAGGGACTCCTGAAACTGCTTGAAGGCACTGTGGTGAACGTGCCGCCAAAGGGCGGCAGGAAGCACCCTGACCAAGACTATGTGAAGGTGAACACAAACAACATTCTCTTCATCTGCGGCGGTGCCTTCGACGGCATAGAGACGCGCATAGCACAACGCATAAACACAAAGATGATTGGCTTCAACTCAGTGCAGAACGTGAGCCGCATAGACAGGGACAACCTCCTGAAATATGTGCTGCCGCAAGACCTGAAGTCGTTCGGACTGATACCGGAGATAATAGGCCGCCTGCCTGTGCTCACCTACCTCCATCCGCTCGACCGCGCCGCCCTGAAGGCGATACTCACGGAGCCGAAGAACTCGCTGGTGAAGCAGTACAAGAAGCTCTTCGAGATGGACGGCATAACGCTGACCTTCGACGACGAAGCCCTGGAGTTCATCGTGGATAAGGCGGTAGAGTACAAACTCGGTGCCCGCGGACTGCGCTCCATCGTCGAGGCGGTGCTTATAGACGCGATGTTCGAGATGCCCTCAAAGAGCAGGAAGACTTTCAACGTTACAAAGGAATATACGGAAAAACAACTTAACAAGGCTAACCTACAGACAGCATGAGCGATATACACAACACCCTGAAACAGTTTTTTGGCTTCGACGCCTTCAAGGGCGACCAGGAGAAGATTATCAACGAGGTGCTCGCTGAGAAGAATGTGTTTGTGCTTATGCCCACAGGCGGAGGCAAGTCGCTCTGCTACCAGCTGCCCGCGCTGGTGATGAAGGGCACAGCCATTGTCATCTCCCCGCTCATCGCCCTGATGAAGAACCAGGTGGATGTGATAAACGGCAACTCCGAATACGACGGCATAGCGCACTACATAAACTCCTCGCTCACGAAGGCAGTGGTGGACGGCATAAAGCGCGACATAACCGCCGAGCGGTGCAAGCTGCTCTATGTGGCGCCCGAATCGCTCACCAAGGAGGAATACATAAACTTCCTTAAGACAGTGAAGATTTCGTTCTATGCCATAGACGAGGCACACTGTATATCGGAGTGGGGACACGACTTCCGCCCGGAATACCGCCGCATACGCCCCATCATCAATGAGATAGGCGATGCGCCCGTGATAGCCCTCACCGCCACCGCCACGGACAAGGTGCGCATAGACATAAAGAAGAACCTCTGCATAATGGACGCTGTGGAGTTCAAGAACTCCTTCAACCGCCCGAACCTCTACTATGAGGTACGCCCGAAGAAGAGCGATATAGACAAGCAGATAGTGCGCTTCATAAAGCAGCATGCGGGCAAGAGCGGCATAGTCTATTGCCTGTCGCGCAAGAAGGTTGAAGAGCTTGCCGCCGTGCTTCGTGCCAACGACATAAAGGCGGCCGCCTACCATGCCGGCATGGACACCGTGCAGCGTTCGCAGACACAGGACGACTTCCTCATGGAGCGCATAGACGTCATCGTGGCCACCATAGCCTTCGGCATGGGCATCGACAAGCCGGACGTGCGCTATGTGATACACTACGACATGCCGAAGAGCCTCGACGGATACTATCAGGAGACGGGACGTGCCGGACGAGACGGCGGCGAAGGCAAGTGCGTGGCGTTCTACTCCAAGAAAGACCTCGTAAAGCTGGAGAAGTTCATGGACGGAAAGCCTGTGTCGGAGCAGGACATCGGCAAGCAGCTGCTCAGGGAGACCGAGTCGTATGCCGACACATCCATCTGCCGCCGCCGCATGCTCCTGAACTATTTCGGCGAGAAATACCTTGAGGACAACTGCCACAACTGCGACAACTGTCTGCACCCGCACAAGAAGGTGGATGCGACAAAGGTGTTCGACACGGTGATGAACACCATTGACACGCTGAAGGAGGAGTTCGACACCGACTATATCTTCGACCTGCTGTCGGGCAAGGAGACCCATGACATCATGGCGCACCACCACGACGACACGCCGCTCTTCGGCAAGCTGAAGAAGCGGGTGGAGCTAATAAAGCCCGTCATACGCCAGGCCCTGCTCGAAGACTATATCTGGAAAGACGTGGAGAGCTACGGCGTGCTGAAGCTCACCAAGAAGGGTAAGGGCGTGCTCGGTCATGTGCCGACTATGGAGGTCATGGAGGACAACAACTACGCCGATGCCGACTACGAGGAGGCAGAGGAGGCGCACATTGAGGCTCTCGACCCCGCCCTGCTGAACATGCTCAAGACCTTGCGCAAGAAGGTGGGCAAGAAGTACAACCTCCCCACCTATGTCATCTTCCAGGACATATCGCTCGACCAGATGGCGACGATGTATCCGCAGACCATAGAAGAACTGCAGAACATAAACGGTGTCGGAGCGGGCAAGGCGAAACGCTACGGCAAGGAGTTCGTGGATCTCATAAAGTCCTATTGTGAGGAGAACGACATAGTGCGGCCGGAAGACATACGCTTCAAGACAGTAGCCAAGAAGTCGGCAAACAAGGTGCGCATAATACAGTGCATAGACAACCAGATGCCACTCGACGAGATTGCCAAGGCTTTCGGCCTGTCATTCGACGCACTGCTGAACGACCTCGACTCCATAGTGTACAGCGGCACGAAGGTCAATATAGACTACTACATCGAGGAGCTGCTCTATGAAGACCAGATAGACGACATCTACGAATACTTCCGCAACAGCAAGACCGACAGCATGAAGGAGGCAATGAAGGAACTCGGCAATGATTATGAGGACAACGAGGTAAGGCTCGTCCGTATAAAGTTCTTCTCCGAGAATGCGAATTAATATTATAGAAAAGGGGAGTTAATGTGGAGTTAAAGGGGAGTTAAAGTGACATTACCTTTTTGCGCAGAAGTCATTTGTCACTTTAACTCCCCTTTAACTCCCCTTTAACTCCCCTTTAACTCCCCTTCACTACACT
>JABUUG010000031.1 GCA_021443285.1 Bacteroidaceae bacterium | reverse complement strand
TTTTTTTGGGGAAACTTGAGTTTTGCCCCCCCCCTTTTGTGTTACAACCTACGCCAATTGCTGCTAATATGGGGATAGTTACCTTTGTATTGCATGGTTGCGGTTGAGCAGCTAGATCAACTTTTGAACCTAAAATTTATCACTTCTGAAGGGGAAAAGTGGGAGCATGGCGCGATTTGCGACATTGCCGATGAGGAAATTGCGGAAACAGTAGCGCACTGCCACAGGCTTCTTTACCTGTGTTGAAGTGATGACAATGCCCTTTGTGTAGTCATGATACGCCACTGCCTTGTAGAACTGCCGGTCTTCGCCAGCAAGCTCGAACCCCTGTATGCCCTCAAAGCGAGAGATGGCATTGTAGTCGTTCTTTAGTGTAACTATGCAGGTGTCTCCAGAGAAAGTGTAACTATCCACCTCAGGGCTTTCGCAGAGAAAGCCCGTTTGACCGTATTTCTTTACCAATGCATTGTAAGCCAGACGCTCACCTACCTGGCGTTTCATTGTGGGATGTATCTGTTTCGTTTCATAAGAATAGACGAGATCGTTGGTGCAAATAAGAGCAGAGTTCGGTATTATGGTCTGTGCCCTCTTCTGCTGTTCGCGTAGCAATGCCCCAGCTGTGCCGTTCAAATCGTCATTCCAGTATGGGGCAATCTGGACAAAGTAAAAGGGAAGATTCGGCTGTCTGAACTGCTCTCGCCATTGATTTACGAGCGTTGCAAGGTTGTCTGAATATTTATTGCCTGCATCGCCGACATTTGAGCAACCCTGATAAAATATAATTCCGCTGACAGTATAGTTTATGATAGGATTAAATGTGCCATTTCCCCAATAAAGAGGGTAGAGAAAGTCCCATCTGAACTTCTTCACGTTTTCTATAGAGTCAAGAGTCTCAGCAGGACAACACCTCTGCAGGTTTTCCTTTGTGAGCCAGCTTTCAACTCGCGAGCCACCCTTGTTCGCCATAATAAGTCCGACAGGTATGTCAAGTGCAGTATTTATGGTATGTGCAAAAAACCACCCCGTAGCACTTGCACGTCGTACAGTTTCCGAAGAAGTTACCTCCCATTTACAGTCCGCATCCTCCTGTGGGGTCTGCCTCATTATACTTGGAATCTTTACGAATCTTATGGCGGAATGATTCTTCGCATCAAGCACCACATCGTTGTAACCCTCAACAGGACAATTATCAAAACCTTCAACAGGCATCTCCATATTACTCTGACCCGCACATACCCATACTTCTCCAGCTAGTATGTTCTTGACAGTAACTTTCTCATCACCAGACTCGAAAGTAAGCGAGAGGGGGGTGTAGGAAGCCGATGGCATAGCGACGGTAGCACTCCACCTGCCATCCTTCCCTGCAACGGTACTTTTTACGGTAGACATCCATGAACATTTCACCGTAACCGTCTTACCAGCATCTGCCCAGCCCCATAAACGGGCATCACTCGACGCCTGTAACACCATATTGTCAGAAAGGATATTCGGCAGACGTAGTTTTGCACTACATGAAAACGAAATCAGGGCAGTCAGAAAAAAAAGTATTAGCCTTTTCATATATATATTGGTTATTGTTTAAAATTCTCCGTCAAGTGGCGCAAATTTGTACAATTAAAGAAGAAAATGCTCTTCATTTTCACAAAAAACAAGAAACCTTGTTCGACATTTGACAATATAGTATTACTTTTGTGCCGAAATAAACAGACACTAACATTATTTGGGACAAATAAATCAACGAAATGTACACACACCGCAGCAACGTACTTCACGAAATCACTCCAATAATGGAGTCTAACATCGTGTATATAGTAGACAGGCACAACAAGGTTTTTGACTTTCCAATCCATACACATGAGGTTTTTGAACTGAATTTTCTTGAGCATGCTTCTGGTGCGCGCCGTATAGTTGGAGACAGTGTTGAGGTGATAGACGACATGGATCTTGTTCTGATAGCGAACAGCGATTTGGAGCATATCTGGGAGAAACATGAATACAATGGTCACAATGCGCGTGAGGTCACAATCCAGTTCGACATACACTTTGAAGAGGACAGTTTCTTTGTTGCTTCTCCATTCAAAAGCATCCGTGAGATGATGCTTAAGGCTCGCCGTGGTCTGTGTTTCTCGAAAGAGGCGATTGCAAAGGTTTACCATCTGATAGATGGGATTGGCGGTATGAACGAGAGTTTCTATGCGCTGTCGACGCTTATGACGCTACTGTACGAGCTGTCTAAAACCGAAAATTCAAGGACTCTTGCATCAAAAAACTATGTGAAGGACTCTGTACTTGAGGACAATGAGCGGTTGGAGGGAATTAAAAAATACATAGTGGCTAACTACAGGAAGGAGATAACATTACCAGAGATTGCAAAGGTTTTCAATATGAGCATCAGCAGTTTCGGCCGCTTCTTCAAGCAGCAGACGGGAAGAACTCTATCGGAATATGTGATATACCTGCGTTTGAACTATGCAACGAGCCAACTCATAGAGAGTACAAGCAGCATATCTGACATCTGCATGGCTTCGGGCTTTAACAATATGAGCCATTTCAATCGCCTTTTCAAGCGAAACAAGGGATGCTCACCATCACAATTCCGAGAGACTTACCGGGTACGGCAGAGTTTTGATGATGGATTCCCTGTTAAAAGGTTTTGACATTCGTCAGTTTCTATAAAGTGGTAGTTATAATAAGTAAAAGGATGTTATGCTGCTTTTACTTCCATTAACTTCCTATTAATAGCTATTGCCTATTTTCTTTACATAACACTCACGGCGCTTGTGGACTATGGGGTTAAGCGGTCCCCATTGTGATATTGCGTGGCGATTGTCCTCAAGCTGTACCATGGTTTGCGCATACTCGCACTTGTATTTTATGTATTGTGGTATTAAATCTACAAATAGAAGTGCGTTCGCACCCTTGGAACGATATTCTGGCAGCACCCCTACAAGGACGAGGTCAATGACACGGGATTCTTTTGAAAAGAAGAGTGTCTTTGCCAATTTCCACCATCCGAACGGCAACAATCTTCCGTTTCTGTTTTGCCTCATTGCTTCACCGAGAGAAGGAAGTGAGAGTCCGAATCCAATCATCTTTTTTTCTGGTGTGTTGTGATCGCGGATAATGGTTATGAAGTCTGGATTAACTATTGGTATGTACTGGGATATGTACTGGTCTATCTGTCGCCTGCTGATTTCGTTGTACCCGTAGATATCCTTGTATGTTTCGTTTACCATCTCGAAAATTCTGCGTCCCTCTCCGTGTAGGAGACTCCAGCGAGTAGGTTTATGGGCATGAAGGTTGTAACGTGTTTCGACAACTTTTGCTATCTGAACGTATTTGGCAGGTATCTGATTGGGGATGTACATTTTGTTCTCACAGTATCTGACTTCTGCTTCATAACCTTCAAGAGCATAGATATGCTCTTTGTAGTAAGGTGCACAGTAGTTGGTCATTATTGAACTAAGCTCATCGAAGCCTTCTATCAGCATGCCCTCTCTATCTAAATCGGTAAAGCCTAAAGGACCGACGATTTCTGTCATACCCTTGCTGCGTCCAAATTGCTCTACGGTCTGAAGGAGTTTTTTTGACACCTCGGTATCATCTATAAAGTCGAACCATCCGAAGCGTACCCTTTTCTGCTTCCAGCGATTGTTTGCTTTGTGATTTATGATTGCAGCGACACGCCCTACAATTTTTCCATCTTCATTGTATGCCAGATAGTATTGGCTCTCGCAAAACTCAAAAGCAGCATTCTTGTCGTGTCGCAGGCAATTTCTCTCATCGGAAAAAAGCGGTGGTACAAAACAGGGATTGTTTCTGTAGAGGTGTGTATAGAAATCTATGAATGCAGTGAGTTCTTTGTCTGTTTCAACTTTTTTTATTGTAATCATAGTGATTAATGAGCCTATGGCGGGTGTTAACTACGTAAAAAAGATGTGATATTTCGTGCCAAAGTTATTTTTTTTATATAAATAGTTAGATAAAAAGTGGAAAAAACATATTTTTAGGCAAGTTTCTCACACTCGAAAACAGTAAGCAGGCTTATATTTCTTCCACCAAATCATAAATTTGCATCGATTTTAACGGAGTTTCACACCTCCAAAGATGTAATAACAAATTATTTAGATGAACGTAATCGAAAAAACTCTCACTCTGGCAGATGGTCGTACCATCACCATTGAGACCGGAAAACTGGCGAAACAAGCCGATGGAAGCTGTACCCTGAAGATGGGTAACACTGTACTCCTGGCCACTGTTTGTGCCGCAAAAGACGCAGTTCCTGGAACGGATTTCATGCCCCTCCAGGTAGAGTATCGTGAACAGTATGCCGCTGCCGGACGCTTTCCCGGCGGTTTCACAAAGCGTGAGGGCAAGGCTTCGGACAACGAAATCCTGACATGCCGCCTTGTTGACCGCGCTCTCCGCCCACTGTTCCCTTCAGACTTCCACGCAGAAGTCTTTGTAAATGTAATCCTTTTCTCCGCCGACGGTGTTGACCAGCCCGATGCTCTTGCCGGCTTTGCAGCCTCTGCCGCCCTCGCCTGCTCGGACATTCCTTTCGAGTGCCCTATCTCGGAGGTGCGTGTAGCACGCGTGAACGGAGAATATGTAATCAACCCTACTTTCGAACAGATGAAGTCTGCCGACATGGATCTTATGGTCGGCGCTACTAAGGACAACATAATGATGGTGGAAGGCGAGATGGACGAAGTGTCGGAGGCAGACCTGCTCGGCGCTCTGAAAGCTGCCCACGAAGCCATCAAGCCGATGTGCGTACTTCAGGAAGAACTGATGAAGGAGCTTGGCACGGATGTGAAGCGTGAATACTGCCACGAGGTGAACGATGATGAACTCCGCGAGCAGGTGAAGAAAGAGTGCTACCAGAAGGCTTACGATGTAGTGGGCCAGGCACTTGAGAAGCACGCCCGTGCAGAAGCATTTGAGAACATCAAAGAGGAGTTCAAGACCGCATACTGTGAGGCTCACGCCGAACTGACAGAGGATGAACTTGAAGAGAAGTGCGCCCTCATAGACAAATACTACCACGATGTGGAGAAGGACGCTATGCGCCGCTGCATCCTTGATGAGGGCAAGCGTCTCGACGGCCGCAAGACAAATGAGATTCGCCCGATATGGTGCGAGGTGTCTCCGCTGCCAATGCCACACGGAAGCTCTATCTTCACCCGCGGCGAGACACAGTCGCTCACAACCGTAACACTTGGCACAAAGCTTGATGAGAAGATGGTTGACGATGTGCTTGACAAGAGCTATATGCGCTTCCTCCTCCACTATAACTTCCCACCGTTCTGCACTGGCGAGGCAAAGGCACAGCGCGGTGTCGGTCGTCGAGAGATAGGTCATGGTCATCTTGCATGGCGTGGTTTGAAAGGACAGATACCAGAGGACTACCCATATACCGTACGCGTGGTTTCGCAGATACTTGAGTCAAATGGCTCGTCGTCAATGGCAACAGTATGCGCCGGAACACTTGCGCTGATGGATGCAGGTGTACCGATGAAGAAGCCTGTATCAGGTATTGCCATGGGACTTATCAAGAATCCCGGTGAGGACAAGTATGCTGTGCTCTCGGACATTCTCGGCGATGAGGACCACCTTGGCGATATGGACTTCAAGACCACTGGTACAAAGGACGGTTTGACTGCCACACAGATGGACATCAAGTGCGACGGTCTGTCTTACGAAATCCTTGAGAAAGCCCTCCAGCAGGCGAAGGAAGGTCGTGAGCACATACTTGGCTGCATCACCGACACCATTGCAGAGCCACGTCCAGAACTGAAGCCACAGGTACCACGTATCGTACAGATGATTATCCCGAAAGAGTTCATCGGTGCAGTTATTGGTCCTGGCGGAAAGATTATACAGCAGATGCAGGAGGATACCGGCGCAACGATCACGATTGATGAAGTTGACGGTGTTGGTAAGGTTCAGGTTTCTGCTCCGAACAAGGAGTCTATAGACAACGCTATCGGAAAGATTCGTGCCATTGTGGCTGTACCTGAAGTGGGAGAAATCTACGAAGGTACTATCCGGTCAATAATGCCATACGGATGTTTCGTTGAGATTATGCCGGGTAAGGACGGACTCCTTCACATCTCGGAGATAGAATGGCGTCGTCTGGTTTCTGTTGAAGAGGCTGGTCTGAAAGAAGGTGATAAGATAAAGGTCAAGCTGCTTGACATAGACCAGAAGACAGGTAAGTACAAGCTTTCTCACCGTGTGCTGATAGAGAAACCTGCTGACTATGTGGAGCGTGAGCGCCGTCCACGTCCCGAACGCCGGGAGTTTGATGGTGAGCGTCGTCCTCGTCCTGAACGTCGTTTCCGTGGTGAAGATGAACGCCGCCGCTTTGAGCATAGGGGCGAACACACAAATGACCCTTATGCACCACGTGAGCCAAAGGACTTCAACGACTCACTCGATCATGATGACATCTGATATGATTGATTGGTGAAGAGGATGTAAAGTTTTTGTCATCCTAATATAATAAATATTGCCCCATACGGTTTTGTTCTGTGTGGGGCAATATTTTGTGATAAGGTTACAACTGTAAACTTCTTATAACTTTCAATTTATAGAACCCACCACAATTAATATGCTGCCTTGTCGGGGAATATAATGGTCTTTATGGTTTTGAAGATGATGCGCAGATCAAGCCATAGGCTCCAGTTTTGTATGTACCAGAGGTCTCTTTTTACTCTGCCTTCCATTTGCCAGAGTTCTTTTGTTTCTCCTCTGTATCCTGTGGTTTGTGCCCATCCTGTAATGCCTGGCCTAACGTAGTGTCGGAGCATATACGACTCTATCTGCTTTCGGTACTGGTCTGTGTGAAGTAGCATGTGTGGTCTTGGGCCAACGATGCTCATATCTCCTTTTAGTACGTTGTAAAACTGTGGCAGCTCGTCGATATTTGTTTTTCTGATGAGGTTTCCGAAGGGGAACTTTCGGGGGTCGTCTTTTGTTGCTTGCATTTTGTCCGCATCTTTGTTTACGTGCATTGAGCGGAATTTATAGCAGATGAACTCTTTGTCGTTCATGCCGGTTCTTTTTTGTCCGAAGAATATTGGTCCTGGACTTTGTAGTTTTATTATGAGTGCGATGATTGGTGCAAGTGGCAGGATTAGTATGAGTAGTGATGCGCTTACAATTATGTCGAACAATCGTTTCTGCATTCGGTTAGCCGGATTAAGAAGTGGTGTGGCTATATTGGTGAAGACTATCTGTGTACCGAGCATGTGTGGCACAAGTGTATTGCCAAAATCGCTGAGGAATGGTGGTACGAAAAAAAAACGTATGGTGTTATGCATACAGTATGTCATGAGCTTTACGTGTAGCTGGCTATCGACGTTGTTTCCAAAGGGTATTGAACAGAAGAACTCGTCTGCGATGTGTCCTTTTTCCTGTATGTCTTTTGCGATTTGTTCGTAGTCTCCAAGATAGGGGACTGTGGAGGAGAGTTGCTCATCGTTGTGAGTGGAGTAGTATCCTTTGTATGCGAATCCTTCGGAGACTGCATCTTGTGTTTCTCGTAGGAGTTCTCGTACGGTATCTATTTCTCCTGCAAATAATATTGAGTGTACGTTTCTTCCTTTTTTACGTATAAGTTTTATACAGAGGAAGTCGAATGTGCGGACAAGTAGGAGTGCAACCGAAACGCCTATTGAAACGTCGAGTGTTCCTAATCCTGCAATGATTCGGAAATAGGTCCACTTGTTTATTGAGCAGAGCAGGAAGAAGCTGATCCCGAAGAGTATGGAGAGGGAGACCACCTGTTTGAGTTCTTTGTCGAATCCTTGGTGGTGTAGGTGTAATCTGGTAGGAAATACCATTTCTGCGATAGTGAAGGCGATTATACCAACCATCATATAGACGTATGGTACATATATGTCGTATTTCCCATACTCGTGGTATATGACAAACATCGTACACATGGTAATGTAGTCGAGCAGTACGATGAGTGTTCTGAGGGAGTAGTTTGAGTTAAGGTTTATCATGGCAAACGTCGTCACTACGGGAATACAGGAGCCGCTTCCTGGTAAAAAAGGGATCTCGGAAGAGACTCGTGGATTTATTTACGCTATCGTTTCTTCACTGTGCTACACGGTCTCTCTCTCCATGCTGCGCGGGCTGACGAACTATCCAGACGTCAGTTCAGACTGGTCGATCGCGATCAAGGAACTCACGACAGTCGCCTTCACGCTGCCGTTCATCGTTATTCAGTCGTTACGCGGTCGATACCGATTTCCCTGTCTGAAGGCGATCTTTCTGCTGATCCTTTCGGGCGTCGTGTGTCAGGCTCTCGGCGCGCGATACCATCTCTTTGCCTATGCGGCTCTGGGTCTCGCGCTCACCACGCCGCTCCTTCAGGCGGTGCAGATGATCATGACTTCGCTCGTCGGAGCCGTCTGGCTCAAGGAACGCGTTACCAAGGTCAAGATCGCGACCCTGGCGCTCCTCATCTTTGCCGTTTGGCTCCTCAGCGGCGGTTCCTCTACTCTGGAAGCAACGATCGCCGGCAAGGAACTCCGCCTCGGGTTCGGTCTGTTCTGCGTCGTCCTCGCGTCCCTCGGATATACCTGGGAACTATCCATTCTGCGTAGGTTGCTGCGCGTTGCCAAAACGACCCGGCAGGAAGAAGAAGCGGCCGGTATTAAAAACGAATTTCTACCGACTTCCCTCGGTATGATCGCCGTGACCGGCGTTGGCGCGATCATCTGCGGCGCTGCGCTCGCCATGCAGAACGGACTGACCGGCCTTGACGCGATCCTCTCCGGAATGAAAGTCGTCGCCGAAGACGGATCCGTAACATGGACCGCCCCGCCGACAACATGCTGGATACTCGTTTTGATCGCCGGAGTCGCCAACATGACGGGGTTCTATTTCCAAATCGAAGGGCTCCGCAGGCTCTTCGTTCTCAAACAGACGATGCTCGCCAACGCCCAGGCGATCGCGCTTACGCTCACGGGCTTCGTTTTCTATCACGAAACGTGCACCTGGACGATAGGGCTCGGCGTCGTGCTGGTCGCTGTTGGCGTCGCCGTTGCGGGTCTGGATCGCGACAAACCCGACGGGAAATGAACGATGGAAGCATGGATCGCGACAGAACGAACGATTTTGGAATTGACGTGCGCGGCGATCCTCTGGCTTGTCTGCGTTCTCCTGGCTGCGTTGCGTTTTCGGAAAGAAACGACCCATGCGCCCCTGCGGCGCGCGTTTCATTTTATCGTTGCGATCCTTTTTGCGTCGATCCTTGCCGCGCTCTTTGTCGCTCCGACTCTCGAACGTAACGTCCTCCGCCCTCCAGAGATCGTCGCGATCCTGGACGATTCTGCGAGCATGGCCCGAAACAACGACGATCGGGACGTCTACGCTCTTGCTGAAAAGATAAGCGACGCCTTCCAACGCGCCGCATACGATCGCCAGGCGCCGAGCCGGACCATGCGTCTCTCAGGAAGCGAGACCTTTGCCGGCGTTGACCTCCCTCCTTTCTCGCCGCTCCCCGAGTCGGAAAACGCGAGGATTCTCTACGTCTCCGACGATCGGTTCGCCTCATGGGCTACGCTACCGGAAGAGAAACGCTTCGCTGCCGTGCGACTCGGACCGACTGAACCGGCGCTGAATTGGAGCGTGCGCGACCTGCATGTCGATCCCCCATTCCTTGACGACGCAGAGGCGTTCCTTTCTGTGACCGTCGAGCTCCAGGGAGCCAACCAGACCTCCGGCGCCATGCTCGAACTATGGAAGAAGAAGCAGGACGACGCTGGCCCGCAACTCCTCTGGTCGGAACCGATCCTCCCGGAAAAGATCGACTCGGACCCTTCCAACGAGGTCGTTGTCTCCAGAACATGGAACGAAGAAAACGAACCGGAAGCGACCTTTCTCCTGATCCTGCGCGACAACTCTGCGGTTCAGGGATCGTTCGACGCGATCGTCAACGATCTTGACGCGTCCGCCGACCGAAACAGAAAGCATCCGGAGCTATGCCTGGCGGACAACGCGATCCTTTTTAACTTCAAGCCTGTCAAACCGATACGCGCGCTTCTTGTCGACGATCTGCCAGGGAAAGATTACGTCTATCTGCGCGAGGCGCTACGTCGCGAGGAAAACGTCGACTTAAAAACGATGCTCCTCTCTGCCGATCCGCTTGTCGTTCGCAACGATCCCAACATGTTGCCCGACGAGCCTCTCGATCGGAAAACTCTGGAAAGCTTCGACGTCGTCGTTATCGGCGACCTCCTGCCGGAAGATTTCCTCAAAATATTTGCAAGACTTCCGGAAGTCGTTACGCGCGAAGGATCAAAGACCTCCGTATGGTTCAGCGGCGCCGCCCGACTGTGCGCCGACAAGAACTGGCCCGACTCGAAAGCCGCGACGATCGTACCGGGTCGTCCGATCGTCAGCGAGCTCGCGGGAAATTCGCCCGGAGACGATCCCGATCTGCTTCTGAACACG
>JABUUG010000030.1:14267-20460 GCA_021443285.1 Bacteroidaceae bacterium | reverse complement strand
AAGGTCCTCCCCAAGGGCGGCAGGTTGTCGCCATGGCCTTATGTCATAGCCCTTTGTGTGGGTATAGTTATCGGTATTCTCGTGGCATCGATGTTCAGCTGTGGCGGTGGTTCGAATGACACCGTTGACCCCTCGGCACCAGTGGCAGAGACTACTACGGAGGAAGTGTCTTCAGAAGACATTGCGCCGGAGGCAGAACCTACACTTGCTCCAAGCCCTATCGTCGAGCAGACTGAGCCTGAGGAGGTAAAGGAAGAGGAAAAGGCGGAGGAACAGACTGTGCAGAGCACCTCTACCATGCCGGACAAGGATACTGAATACCTGAAGAAAAACGACACGTGGAAGATGAGCGATGCCTCATCAAGCGAGGCAAAGTCGCTCTTGGGAGCTTTCGGCAGCGGCAATATCGACGCAATCATCGGTGCGAATGCCTACAACTCGCTGCAGGAAAACAAGCGCAACGGCTATTACAATAAGATTGTAAACGACCTGAAAAAGATAAAGCGCCAGAGTAATGTCGAGGACGCAAAGGCAGCGTTGAGGGATGCTTGCAAGAACGGCACAGTGAACCTTAAGGCTGTTCAGGACCGTATGCACCGTATGCTGAAATAATGCTATGCGAAAGATACTGCTCCTTCTTGTAGTGCTTGCATTTGCTGATGTGTCTTATGCACAGCTTATTACGGAGCAGGCAAAAAGGCAGGTGTGGGTTCAGCTGAACGATTTGGAGACGCGCGTCCAACTGCTTGAGGAGAAGATAAACCAGGACACACTCCAGATGGAAAGACTGGAGGAAATCATTGAGACCCAGAAGCAATTGATAGACTCCCTGCAGTTCGCGATGAAGGTGAATGAGAAACTGCTTGCGAAAGCCAAGTCGTCGCTGAAGGACGACATAAACGTGAACCGCGAGCTTTTGTCGCACAAGGAGGGAGTTCTGCTTGACATGATAAACCAGAGGTTCCGGTGGGCCGGGGCAGTTGGAATAGGGGTAGTAGTCCTAATATTTATAATTTTTATAGTATCAAGAATAAAGAGTAAAACTACGGAGGAAACAGAAGATGGGGAAAGGAATTAGAAATTTTTTGTGGCTGATTTTCTCCGGCATTCTCACCGGACTTATCTTTGCGCTCATCGGAGTTATTGTGGTAACCATAGCCAAGATGATTGGTTTTGACTATGCAGACTACGACAACGTGCCGTTCTGCTTTGGCTTGGGCTTTGTGTATGCCATGATTAAGGCATTCATAGACATGCTGAGGGGATTCTGATGAGCCGGTCCAAACAAGACGGGTGTCCCCCTGCCGAGTGTACGGACGGGGGGATAGTTGTGAAATCGGATCTGCGCAACAGAGTCCGGCAACTGAAGAGACAGTGTTCCGCAGACATTCTGGCGGAACATTCCGCAAGGATTTCCTCGCGTCTTATGATGGAAAGTCCCATAAAGAATGCAGGAACGGTGCTGGCATACTATCCGTTGCCGGATGAAGTCTCGATTATTCCGCTTATAGAATGGCTTGTCGGCAACGGCAAACGGGTGCTGCTGCCTCAGGTGGTGTCCGGGACGGATATGGTTTTACGTGAGTACAAATCTCCGTCCGACCTGAAGGCTGGGGCTTATGGCATAATGGAGCCGCAGGGGAGGGTGTTTGCAGATTATCATCTCATAGATGTCGGGATAATACCCGGCATGGCATTCGACCGGCATGGTCATCGCTTGGGACGCGGAAAGGGCTATTACGACCGCTTCATATCCAAGGCCTTCCCCACCGAAGAGTGCCGCCCGCATTTGATAGGTGTGGCATTTCCTTTTCAGATTATGGACACTATCCCCACAGATTCCAACGATGTGCCTGTTGATGAAGTGGTGTTTTAGACATTGATAACCTAAAGAGGGCTCCTGCTATGTTTTCTTGCATAACAGGAACCCTCCTTATTTTGGGGTTTCCGAAGAACAGATGGCGGTTTGCCTGTTGTGCAAACCTGTTTCGGATTATTTCTTAGGCGTATTCTCCAGTGTTGCCACGATAAGTTTCCAGAACGGTTCCACGGTGTCTATCTTCAACTGCTCGGAAGGAGTGTGGGGATAGGCGAGGGTAGGGCCGAAGGATACTACGTCCATGCCCGGATATTTAGACATGATGATGGAGCATTCCAGTCCGGCGTGAACGACGCTCACGATTGGTTCCTCCTTGAAGAGCGACCTGTACTGGTCTACCATAGCCTTCAGCACAGGGCTTTCGGGGTTGGGGTTCCAGCCGCTGTAGCCGCCGCTCAGCGAAACCTTCATGCCTGCCATGGAGAAGCAGCTCTCCAGCGATGTGCAGAGCTCGTCCTTCTTTGTGTCAGACGATGAACGGGCGAGTATTGCGATGCTTGCCTTGCCGCCTTCGATGTCGATGATGGCGAGGTTTGAAGAGGTCTCCACCTTTTCCGGCATACTTGGGATATATCGCCATACACCGTCGTGGCAGGCGTAGATGGCATCGATGATGTTGTCCTGAATCTCTTCGGGAGTCTGCATTGCAGGGAGGCTGACCTCCTCTACATCCATCGTAATCTTCTCGCTTTCAATATATTTGTACTCCTCGTTGAAGGTCTCTGCGTAGGTGGCACACAGCTCCTTCAGGTCGGAGATATTCTCTTTGGGCAGTGTCAGCACGACAGTCGCTTCACGTGGGATGGCGTTGCGCATGTTGCCGCCATGCCATGACACGAGTCTTGCATCGTCGTCGGCGATTGCCTCGCGTACTATCCTCACCATCAGCTTGTTTGCGTTTGCGCGTCCGAGCGGTATCTGTATGCCCGAATGTCCGCCGAGCAGACCTTTAATCGTAATTTTCACCGCTGTGCAGTCGGCAGTGGTCTCCTCCTCTTTGTAGTCCAAGGAGGCTGTAACGTCCATGCCGCCCGCAGAACCTATGATGAGCTCGCCCCAGTCCTCAGTGTCGAGGTTGAGCAGTATGCTGCCCTGCATCTGTCCTGCCGGCAGTGCGTTAGCCCCGAACATACCTGTCTCCTCGTCAGCGGTGATAAGTCCTTCAATGGGGCCATGCTTCAGATCTTTGGCCTCCATAACAGCCATTATAGCCGCTACGCCGATGCCGTCGTCAGAACCGAGTGTGGTGTTGTTTGCGCGGATATATCCGTCTTCGCATATGCGCGCTTCTATCGGGTCGGTCTCGAAGTTGTGGTTTGACGACGACTCCTTCTGCGGCACCATGTCCATGTGCGCCTGGAGGATAACGCCCTGACGGTCTTCCATGCCCGGTGTGGCAGGCTTGCGCATTACGATGTTTCCCGCAGGGTCGAGGAATGTCTCCACTCCACACTGTTTGCCGAAGTCGAGAAGATACTGCTGGATTTTCTCAAGATGTCCCGAAGGTCTTGGAACTTGTGTCAGCGCCTTGAAGTTTTTGAAGACGCATTTAGGATTAAGGTTTTCCATGTTATTATGTTTTTATAAATTGGAAGTTGTTCTTTAAGTGTAGTGAAGGGGAGTTAAAGGGGAGTTAATGTGGAGTTAAAGTGACATTACCTTTGTGCGCATAAGTCATTTGTCACTTTAACTCCCCTTTACCTCCACTTTAACTCCCCTTTACCTCCACTTTCCTTTAACTTCATAATTAATAGGTGTTGCTTGGGTTATGATTGTTCACTTAGCTGCTGTCAGCCTTATGCTGGCGTATATGCCGAGAGCGGCGACGAGCATTGTCTGTACGGTGTGTACCACCAGTACGAATGCCAGTGCGTCGGTCTCATGCAGACCATAGAGCACGAGCATCGTTTTTACCGCAAAGTGCCAGGGACCCGCACCATTGGGGGTAGGCACTATCACCGCCACCGTTCCGACGATGAAGGTTACGAGTGCAGCGTCGAGTCCGAGACTGCTTGTGAAGTCGAAACAGAAGAATGTAAGGTAGTAGTGCAGGAAATAGCTCACCCATATCGCGAAGCTGTAGAACACGAAAAGTGGTATGTTCTTCACCTTTTTCAGCGACATGACCCCTTCCACAACGCCCTCCACAGATGCCTTCACCTTATTGTAGAATGCGAGATGTCTGCGGAAGATCCACAGACACAAAAGTGTTGCCAGTCCGCAGATGGCGGTTACGAGCCAGCCCGTTGCGGTGAACCTGCCTAAGAACACATCGAGGCTTGTGCCGGTCTGTTCAAAGAATGTGAGGAACAGCGGCATCTGCGACAGCAGGATTACTGTGGTCATCAGAAGCATCAGCAGGGTGTCCACTGCCCGTTCCGTAACAACTGTGCCCAGCGACTTTGTGAACGAAATGCCGTCCTTGCGTTTCAGTACGGCACAGCGTGTGAACTCCCCGATGCGCGGTATGATGAGCGAGGCGGCATACGACATGTATATGGCGTTCACTGCCACCCATGTGCGCGGTTTCTCGCCTATGGGCTCAAGCGTCTGCTTCCACCGCCATCCCCTGAACACCTGCGCCATAATGCCGAATGGGAACGAGAGGAACATCCACCACCAGTTCATCTCGTCGAGGAAGATGTGCTTCAGGCTCCCGAAATCCGTGTTGCGGTACATCCAGTAGAGTATGCCGCCACCAAGGACAAGAGGCAGAAGTGTCTTGATTATGCGCTGGTAGATTAAGCCTTTCATGGTAGGGTGGGGGGCAGACAGTTTGCCGCCGTTAGGAATAACTCGCCGCAAATTTACGATTAACTCGGCAGAATACAAGAAAAAGCGTGCTTTTTTCGCTTTCCGCTCAAAAACCACTAACTTTGCGCCCCGTTATGAGAACCTTCAAAGCTGCACTGTTTGACCTTGACGGTACACTGATAGATACCGAAAACCAATATACGGAGATATGGGGAGGCATTGCCCGCCGCTTCCGTCCCGATGTGCCCGACCTTGAATACAGAATAAAGGGGACGACCCTGACACAGATACTCGACACTTATTTCCCCGAACCCGGTATGCGTCAGGAGGTTGTGGGCATACTCGTCGAGAGTGAGGCGAGGATGGTGTATGAGTTTTTCCCCGGCGCACTCGACTTTATCGCCGACATACGTGCGCATGGCGTGAAGTGCGCAGTGGTAACATCTTCTGACCAGAAGAAGATGGGCGTGCTCAGGAAGGCAATGCCAGGCTTTGATGACATCTTCGACAGAGTCCTCACATCGGAGGATTTCGCCGCATCGAAGCCCAATCCCGACTGCTACATGAAGGGAATGGCGGCTTTCGGACTGACTGCCAGCGAGTGTGTGGTCTTTGAGGATGCCTTCACAGGGCTTGCGGCAGGCATGGCGTCGGGCTGTTTCACTGTCGGGCTTGCTACATTCAATCCCGCCGAGCTTCTGAAAGACAAATGCCATCATGTCGTCAGCAGTTTCGTGGGGCTGGACTACGATGGAGTGGTACGCCTCCTTTCATAGACTTGTATTTCCATTTGGGGCTGGCGGCAGTTCCTGTTCATGTTTCGCTAAGGAGAGGATTTCCGTATATGGAGGTCTGTCTGTGGGCGTAAACATTGGCGCAAAGTTGCCCGTGTGAGTTTTTGTTTGTTAATCTGTGTTAATTTTTTGCTGATATTCAGAATGTATTTTGTTGGATATTAGTCCGTTTCAGTATCAAGTTCCTAATTTTGCAGCCTAAATTGCGCAGTATGTATATGTTGTGCGCTGTTTTTCGTGTGGATACACATTAATTATATATATAATATATGTCAAAACAATCTGCTATAGAGCAAGACGGAACAATCGTGGAGGCACTCTCCAACGCGATGTTCAAGGTGGAACTGGAAAACGGCTGCCCAATTACGGCGCACATCTCAGGGAAGATGCGCATGCACTACATCAAAATCCTCCCCGGCGACAAGGTGAAGGTGGAGATGTCCCCATACGATCTGACCAAGGGGAGAATATGCTTCCGCTACAAGTAATCGGGATTCCCCGGTTTGATTACACAACCAAAAATCCAAATAAAAACCTCTTATGAAAACAAGAGCATCAGTAAAACCACGTACTGCCGACTGCAAGCTCGTTCGTCGCGGCGGCCGCCTGTACGTAATCAACAAGAAGAACCCCAAGTACAAGCAACGTCAGGGATAATTCTTCGCGAGACTTTCATTTTTTTTTCTAATCATTTCATTTATTAACAAACAACATGGCAATAAGAATTGTTGGAGTAGATTTGCCCCAGAACAAGCGTGGCGAAATC
>JABUUG010000030.1:0-11935 GCA_021443285.1 Bacteroidaceae bacterium | reverse complement strand
CGCAACTTCGGTAAGAAATCGCTTTCTGAGCTTGATGATTTGCTCGAGAGTCTGAATCTTTCTTTTGGAACTGACATTTCAATTTACAAACTTTAATGGTGTAGTTCCATTAACTTACTCAAAAAACAATGAGACACAACAAAAAATTCAACCATCTGAGTCGTACTGCTTCTCACCGTAGTGCCATGCTCGCAAACATGGCTATCTCTCTGATCAAGCACAAAAGAATCACTACGACTCTCGCCAAGGCCAAGGAACTGAAGAAGTACGTAGAGCCTCTCATCACACGTTGCAAGAACGACACAACCCCAAACCGTCGTGTAGTGTTCCGCTACCTTCAGGACAAGGAGGCTGTTACTGAGCTCTTCAAGGAGATATCACAGAAGGTGGGCGACCGCCCGGGTGGATACACCCGTATCATAAAGCTCGGCTTCCGTCAGGGCGATACGGCAGACATCTGCTTCATTGAGCTCGTCGATTATGATGAGAAGATGGCAAAGACTCCTAAGACCGGTGCAAAGAAGACACGTCGTGGACGTGGCGGCAAGAAGGCTGACGCTGCTGAGGCTCCTGCCACAGACGCCGCTCCAGCTGCTGAAGCTCCGGCAGAAGAGGCTAAGGCTGAATAAAGGATGCAAATGTCCGATACCTAAAATAAAAAGGACTGTACCCGTTACGGTACAGTCCTTTTTGGCATTATTCAAGATATAAGAATAAATGGAGAAAGAAAGACGGCAGAAGGCGATGCACCCGCTTGTGGGACTGGTGCCCATATTCACGCTGCTGGCGTTCATAATTATTTCGTTATGGGTGTTCGATGGCGACATATCGGGCGGCGGTTCGCAGCTTTCCATGATGTTCGCCACGGTGGTCTCGCTGGCAATATCCATTGGTGTCTACCGCTACAGGTGGAAGGACTATGTGGAGGTGATGGCGAAGCTTATGGGCAACACGGCGGAGTCGATAGCCATAGTGCTGCTCATCGGAATGCTTGCCGCCTCATGGATGCTCTGCGGCGCAGTGCCCACACTGATATATTATGGTGTGGATATAGTCTCGCCGTCGCTGTTCCTGTTCACGTCCTGCGTGCTATGCTCGATAGTGTCGCTGGTTACGGGTAGCTCTTGGTCGTGCGTAGCCACGATAGGCGTCGCGCTCTACGGCATAGGCTCTGCTCTGGGTGTCCCCAGCGGATGGACTGCGGGCGCGATATTGTCGGGAGCATATTTTGGAGACAAGATGTCGCCGCTGAGCGACACGACGGTGCTTGCCTCGTCATCGACCGGCACAGAGCTGTTCACCCATGTGAGGAATATGCTCACCACCACCATCCCCTCGATGTCCATCGCGCTCATCGTCTTTCTCATTGCAGGCTTCGGGCTGTCAAAAGGGAGCGATATGGGCAGTATGAGTCAGGTGAAGCAGCTTGGAGAACAGTTCAATGTCAGCCTGCTCACACTCATAGTCCCTGCCGCCACTCTGGTGATGATAATAAAGAGAGTGCCGGCACTTGTAACGCTCATTTCCTCTTCTATCCTTGCAGGGATAATGGCTGTGCTGTTGCAGCCGGAAATGGTCTGCTCGCTTGCGGGCGACAGCGAGGTTACAGCTCATGGGCTGCTGAAGGGTGTTTTCTTGTCATACGTCTCCGGCACCCACTATTCGTTGGGCAGTGAGTTTCTAGACAACCTGACAAAGACGAATGGCATGATGGGAATGTCGAACACCGTTTGGCTCATCCTTTTCGCCCTCTTCTTCGGGGCGTCGCTCGTGTATTGCGGTATGCTTCAGGCTGCTATGAAGGCACTGACGCGCAAGATAAAGGGGCGCGTGGCACTTGTTACATCAACCGTGTTCACCGGCATAGGTTTTAATCTGACCACCTCAGACCAGTTCACCTCAATCATCCTGCTTGGCAGCCTGTACAAGGACACCTACGAGCGAGAAGGGCTGGAGACGAAGCTGCTCAGCCGCACCATTGAAGACTCCACAACCATCACCTCAGTGCTGATACCCTGGAACTCATGCGGCATGACGCAGTCGGCGGTGCTCGGCATTGCCACGTTTGACTACCTGCCCTACTGCGTGTTCAATTATGTCAGCCCGTTCATGACAATCCTTGTGTCAGCAATGTTCGGGAAGAAAAAATAAAGACTGTGCAAGTATGTCAAGATTATCTGTAATCATACCGGTCTATAATGCGAGTGCATCGCTGATGCGGTGCGTGGACAGCGTGGTGCTACAGGATATTTCATCCGAAACAGAGAGGGATGGAGAAGCGATGAAATTCGGAGCTGACGCCCCGAACGCAGGGGTTAATGAAGGTACTGGAGGAGAAGATACGGGCGGCGCATTGCTGGAGATAGTCCTCGTAGATGACGGTTCTACCGACGGCAGCGGCGAGATGTGCGACAACATAAAGCGGCAGTATGAGGATGAAAGCTGTAGGATAGTCGTAATACACAAGGAGAATGGTGGGCTGTCGTCTGCGCGAAATGCCGGCATAAATGCCTCGACAGGTGAGCTGATAACCTTTGTGGATGCCGACGATTTCCTTGGCAGGAACACCTATTCCAAGCAGATGGAGTTCTTTGAGTGTGCTGACGATGTGGATGTGGTGGAGTTCCCCGTTGCGAAGTTCTACAACGACTTCCTGAAGAAGGAGATGATTACCTTCACCGTTGATTTTTATGAGGATGCAATATCCTACCTTTACGAGACCAAGGCGTTCCTCCACTCATACGCATGGAATAAGATTTACCGTCGCCGGGTGCTGATACCTGAGGACAATGGCGGAACAAATGTCGCAGGGGGCTTCTTTGCTGATGGCAAGACATTTGAGGATATTCATGCCCTGCCCAAATGGCTGTCGAGGGCGCGGCGCATTGTTACTTACGATGGCGGATGCTATTTCTACACATTAAGCCCTGACGGTATATGCCAGAAGTCGGGTGCACAGCAGTATAAAGACCACCTCGACGGACTGAAGAACCTCGTGGAGTGGATACCCGAACAGAAACGAAAAGGCGGGGCATACGCCAAGTTGTTCGCCTCGATGCTGAATGTGAGGAAAGACTATTGCATGGCGACTGGCGGGAAATATCCCATCAACGTCAGCCTTTCATGGCAATGCCTGCTGTCTGCGATAGGACATGTGAGCAAGCCTGAGCTTCTGAAACTGTTGGCGTATAAGTTATGAGAATACTACTGCTCGGCGAATACAGCAATGTACACTGGACTCTTGCGGAAGGGCTGCGGAGCTTGGGGCATAAGGTTACAGTGATGTCAAACGGCGACTACTGGAAGAACTATCCGCGCGACATTGATGTGGCGCGCCGTGATAGCAGGTTCGGCGGACTGTCGCTATACATCAGACTGCTGGCGCTGCTGCCCCGTATGCGCGGATATGATGTGGTTCAGCTGATAAACCCGATGTTCCTCGAACTGAAAGCCGAGCGGTTGTTCTTCTTCTACAACTACCTGCGCCGCCATAATGGTAAGATAGTGCTCGGGGCATACGGCATGGACTACTATTGGGCTTACGTCAATGCCCACCAGAAGCCCCTGCGCTATTCCGACTTCAACATCGGCGACACGCAGCGCAACGACCCTACTGCCATGAAGGACTACAACGACTGGGTAAGCACTGCGAAGGAACGTCTGAACAAATACATCGCTGCCGACTGCGACGCCATTGTCGCCGCACTCTACGAGTATAAGGTAACTTACGACCACACTGAATTTAAGGATAAGACCACCTTCATCCCCCTCCCTATAAAGATAGCACATCCTTCAGAAGTGCCTGCTGCCAAGACGGGCGTTACAGCTGACCGGCAGGATAAACTGCGCGTGTTTGTGGGTATCTCGCGGGCACGGTCATCATATAAGGGAACTGACATCATGCTGCGTGCGGCGCAGCGCATTGCCGAGAAATGGAGCGACCGAGTGGAACTGCTCGTGGCAGAAGGTCTGCCCTTTGAGGAATACAAGAGGATGTATGCAAGGGCAGACATCATCCTCGACCAGCTCTATGCCTACACCCCCGCGATGAATGCCCTCGAAGCCATGAACAGAGGGGTGATAGTTGTGGGTGGCGGCGAAGAGGAACAGTACGGAATAATCGATGAGCACGACCTGCGGCCCATAATAAATGTGCAGCCCACAGAGGAAAGCGTTTATGAAGAATTGGAAAAACTAATCCTCCGCGCTGACATCAACCGCCTGAAGCATGACTCGCAAGAGTATGTGCGGCGGCATCATGACCATATAAAGGTGGCGAGGGAGTATGAGACGGTGTACCACAGACTTTGTAAGGTAAAGAAAGTATAGAAGATATAGAAAATAAAGAAAGTGTAGAATGTCCCTCCCTGTTTCGTTCATAATATATTTCCTGCTGCTCTGTTACACCCATTACGGGTTCATCGGCGATGACGATTTGGACGGGCCGCTGTTCGTTGCGATACTTATATGTAATATGTCGCTCGATGCAGCGGTGGTAACAGTGTTTACCGGACTGTTTGGCGGTGTGAAGCCCCTGCACCGTTTTTCTGCGTTGTGGGGATGGATTGTTGCGGCAGTGTTCTGGCTGTTCTGTTTGTCTAATGTCGTGTATTTCCGGCAGTTCCATGACTGCATGGATTTGACGCTCATAGGCGAGGTGCGCAATTTTGACATCCTTGCGGAGAGCATTGGGGCGCTGGTCAGGGCAGGCGATATAGTGGTGACCGCACTTTATTTCTGCGCATTCTATTTCCTTGCCTGGCGCAGGCAGTGGCGCAGGCTCGCGTGGATGAGGCTGCGTTATTTCGCGGTTTTGGCTGTTCTTTCGTTCTTCGGTATTTATGGTCTCGTGGCAAGAGGCACGCGCAACTATTCGCTTGAGGTGTTCGCCTTCATGGACGAGGGCAGTATCTCCAGCAGTGTTATCATAGCGGAGATGTTCGGCCTGACCCAGCTTACGGCGTTCAATCTGTATCATTCCGATATGAACCGCGATGCCACCGATGACGACCGCCGCTTCATGAACAACCACCGTGAGCGCTTCATGCCGCTGGAAGGCGGGGCTTTGTCATCCGGCGAAACAGCGACGGACACGGTGGCGGGCTGCGCGAAAGCCGTTGGGAAATGCAATGTGGTGTTTGTGCTTATGGAGGCGATAGTGTCGGACGCTGTTACTGCTGTATGCAGCGGCGACACCGTAATGCCGAACCTCTGGCGTATGGCTCGCGGGGCATCGTATGCCAACTTCAACATGAGGTCGGAGGTGCACAACGGGTGGAGCAGCGACGGGCAGCTGATATACATGACGGGACTGCTGCCGCACAGCCGTAAGGTGGTGGTGAGCAGTTTTGCCGGGAATGAGTATATCGGGCTTGGCAGCGTGATGAAGGAAAAGGGCATGCAGACGGCTATGGTTATCCCTACGGGCGGGCATATATGGCATCAGGACCGGATGTGCAGGGCGTATGGCATAGACTCCCTTTATGCGGCGACGGACTACGGCGAGGTTGACGACGGCATACTGATGGACTATGCCATAGAAACGCTTGGCAAGCTGAAGGGCAGACCGTTCTTCCTGACCGTTCTGAACATGACGACGCACACACCGTTCTCCAAGCAGTTCGGCAAGCGGCTGAAGGACTTCCATGACGACAAGCTGCCGAAAAACAAGCTGTACTATTACGAGCGCGCAAACTTCTTCGACTTCCACCTGGGCCGCTTTATCGCGGTGTTGAAGAAAGAGGGCCTATGGCAGAACACGCTTGTCGTGATAGCCTCCGACCACCATGTGGGTGGTGAGTGGAGCGGCGACAATCGCGACCCGATACCGCTGATATTCACGGGGGGAGTGTCATTCGGCGCTGATGCTCCGAACGCGGGGGCAGACAATGCAAACGCAGGGGCAGACCTTCATGCCATCTGCCAAACCGATTTCTACCCGACGATGCTCGGGCTGTTCGGGACAAAACAGAAATGGAGGGGTGTGGGCAGCAGCATATTCTCTGCTGACAAAAACAAACTGAGCGAAGAAGAAAAGCAGACGATGTCGGACATCATCTTTGAGACAGACTGGTTCGGTCTCAAGTAAGGTCAGTATAAAGGGAGTATGGAAAGTACGGACGGTGAACTTCCGCGTCCGTAAGTCTTCATCCTAACTTGTTGGGCTTGCACAGTGCAAATATGGCGAAAGGTAATGCCGTGGAAATGTAGGTGATATCGTAGTTCAGCGTGTTTTCATTATAGATGCCGCAGAAGACGAAGAAGGTGAACATGACGGCTGCGGTTATTGCATAATAGTTGTTCTTTGTTTTTGTCCATGCCGCCACAACCACCAGGCATAGGCAGAGAAGCAGTTGGAACAAACCTCCCTGACGTGTTTGCAGACGTAGTGGGGATATGTCGGAGGACAGCAGGTCGTTGTCAGGCCATAAGACAAAGGGCAGGAACACCGCAACGACTATCCCGGCAAATATCATTGCCATGAATATGCGGGTTTCCCATTTGCATTCTTTGACATACCATTGCAGGCACAGGATGGCAATTGGGATGACGCAGACTAATCTTGTGCAGAAGAACAATGCCGCCAGTACGGCAACGGTGTAGGGGGAGTAATGCTTCAGGTATTTCGTCAGGAGTGCCAGTAACAGTATGTTGTAAAACAAGTCGCTCCTCACTGCAACCTCATACCAGAATGCCGGCGAGATACCCATAAGCACCAGAGAGCTGCCAAGAAAACCATACTCCTTGTCTTTCCATAACAAGGCGAAGAAAAGTATGAGGGAGGCTGTGAACCCATATCCGACATCTCCCAGCATGACGAAGGGGAGGTGGAACAGCTGCCAGACAGGGAACGGCGACCCTTTGCCGTTCAGGTGGGTTGGGGCATCGTAGGGATAGCGCCCATCGAGCAGATACCTCCCCCATCCGTCTATGGCAGACCATCTGTCCACGTTTATGGAGTATGGGTCGATGTATATATGCAGAAATATAATGGTTGTGAGAATAAGGATAAACAGCAACAAGACCGTCCACTTGTTTGCCACCAGTTCTCTTGCATACCTGTTTCTGCAGCAGTAGGTCAGTGATACCCAAATGCCCGAATACACGATAACCGCTCCTGTTACGGCTGATGCCGGCAATACACGAAGTCCGTACTTGATGACAAACAGCGAGTTTACTGCTATACATACGAAGACCATAAGGTTGGTCCATGTGAGAAATCTTTCTGGTTTCATTGATGTCTTTGTGTTCCTGACGGCAGGAATGATGAAGAGGAATTTGAGGCTCGTTTAGAGGAAGAGAGTTAAATGGGTGAAGGTTGTACGATGGCGATACATATAGCCACTAATACAGCCCCCTCGCACAGGAGCAGTGCAGTGGCTTTCCCTGACAGCCTGAAGCCCCATAGCAGGCGGAAGGCGATGAGTATGATGATGAGCTCTGAGAGATATTCTGCAACCCAACCGTAGCCCATGCCGATAAGTCCGAAAAGGTGGTAGCCGATGGTAAGAAATCCGACGGTGAGCGCTCCCCACAATGCTTCCATATAGAAGAAGCGTCGGGACTCTCCTCTTGCCAACAGGGAGTATTCTATCGGCATGGTCGCCGACCGCAGGAACATGGCGAGCAGTGTTACCTGTGCAAGGGGTATTGCGCCGTTGAACTTTGTGGAGAACAGCATCGGAAGGGCGATGGGCAGGGCAATGATAAGCACCGCTATTATCGGGAACATCACCATTAGCAGCACCTCCACCTGTGCATTGACCATGCGGCACATCTCCCTGCTGTCTGCACAAACTGCCGACAACCGTGAGAAATACTCGTTCTCCAATGATCCCAGCAGCGAACTGGGATAGGTTATGGCTATCAGGAACGCCGCATAGTAAAGACCCACCGTCTCAAGGTCTGCCTGTACGTTCAGAAAGGCTCGGATATACATCTCCACACTGCTGCCTACCATGCCTGCCGCTACAAAGGATAGCCCAAGCTTCACCATAGGCCCGCCATCGGATATGTGCTGACGGATATTCTTGAGCTGTAGGGGAAACAGACGGTAGGAGTAGAAAACAGTGGCGAGCATTGTTGCCAAAGCAGTGAGGAACAGCACAGGGACGATGCCGCTCTCTCCGAAGAAATAGTAGATGGGCACCGCAATGAACAGCGACATCACCACGGTGAAAATCTGGATCATGGCGAGATGCTTCAGTTCCCTTGCCGCTTTTAGTATGGCAGTCTCGCCGCCTGTAACTGCCATAAGCGCCACAGTAGGCGCGAGGAGCATATAGTGGAGAGTGTGGTTTCCCCACGAGAACGACAGCATGTCAATCAGTGGCGCGACCAGACAGGTGCAGCTGAGGCCGAGGACAGCCGCTATCAGCGACCATACCCTGATGATTGCAATCTTACGCGCTGCCGCCTCTTGGCTTGCCCCCTCCGTGGATTCCGGCAGAGCGAGCGACAGTTCCTTCACGCCCGATATGCCGATGCCGAGGTTGGTGCTGGAGCTGAGCAGCGACACAGCCGTGTTGAGCATGGATGATAGCCCCATGCCCGAAGGACCCAGTATCAGTGCCACGAGCTTCCCGCGCAGCAGGCCTACCATAAGGTTAAGCCCCTGGATGCTGCCAAAAAGCCCCACATATTTCAATATGCTCCTGTATTGAGTGGACATCCCGTTTACTGTTTGACCATTTACAATTTATCTGTTTAGTTTGTTTATTGGACGATTTTGTTATTTCATTTGCAAAAGAGTCCAATCGCAAATAACTATATAACAAAAAAAAACGGAAAAAATTGTATTTCGACATTAAATAATATGCCAAAAACAATTTTTTTGCAACTCTTACGTTATTACAACTGATGAAAATACTGCGTTTTTTTGTTTTCTCCCTTCTTTTGGGCTTTGCCTGCACCGTTTTTGCAGACAACAGCAGATGGACACTGCATTTGTCGTATAATGGAGAGCCGCAGGCAGTGCAGTCGGCAGACAAGTTCATATACGTCCAGGTGAACAATTGCCTTTATTCCTACAGCCGCTCCGACCACTCCATATACACCTACAGCACGGCAAACGTGTTGTCGGACATCAGTGTGAGGTATATCGCATGGGCGAAAAGTCCGAAGAAGCTCGCTGTGATATACGATAACGGAAACATCGACCTCATCGGAAACAACGGAGAGGACTGCCAGAACATACCCGACTACTATATCTATACCACCACCGATGACAAGACCATCAACCATGTCTGTGTGAAGGGCGGGCTCATGCTGCTCGCCACAAACTTCGGCGTGGTGAAGGTAAACCTGAAGTCGGCGGAGATAATGGAGACTTACCGACTGGGGAAGAAGTTCCAGAAGTCGGGCATTGACGACAAATACGTCTATGCCCTAACCGCCGATGCCACGACCCTCTACAAGGGCGACCGCACGAAAAACCTTATCGACCCTACGCAGTGGACCACCGAGAAATGGTCGGGGCAGGTCAGCTTCAAGTCTGAGACAGACGACATCAACCCTGAGGACACCGCCATCGTAAAGACACTGAAGATGGATGATGCTCCGAGAAACAACCAGATTACCCAGTTGGCCTTCTCCGACGGCAGGCTTATCGTGGCTGCCGGTGGATGGGAAGAGGGCGTAAGCAACTGGAACACATACAAGGAAACCGCCATAAGTGAGTACAACCCCAAGACGGGCTGGACGCATTATGCGCAGCCCGTCAGCGCCGCCACCGTGAGATTCCTGCGCCCCGTCCGCCAGATAGCGGTTAATCCGACAAACACAAAGAACATCGTGGTCGGCACATGGGGTAACGGACTCTTTGAGTACAACAACCTGCAGTTTGTGAGCAACCAGACAGAGTCGAACAATCCGCATGTCAAGTCTGCCATTGAGGGGAGTGCAAGCTATGTCGTCGCCTGCGGAGTAACATTTGCCGGAGACGGCAGTATGTATTACCTGACATCATTGACGAAAGAAGCTCTGTGTAAACGTGATGTCAAGTCAGGCGAATATTCCCACCTCAGACAGGACTTGTTGTTACGCAATGGCGCCAACGGTGAACTTACGCAGATGTTTGTTGACAGCCGGGGGCTGGTATGGTTTGTCAATGACAATTATATGAGTCCTGCGCTCTACTGTTACGATATACAGAGCAACAGGCTTGTGGAGTACAACACGTTTGTCAATCAGTCGGGAACGTCCGTAGGATCCGTGTATCACGTGAGATGCACCGTCGAAGACAAGGAGGGTAACATCTGGATAGGCACAGACCTCGGCCCGCTCTACCTCAAACCCTCCATGATGAGCAACCCTACGGGAGGCTTCTGGCAGGAGAAGGTGCCGCGGAAGGACGGTTCGTCATACGCCGACTATCTGCTCTCAGGAATAGACATCTCCGCCATCGCCATCGACGGTGCGGGCCGTAAATGGTTCGGAACGACAAGCAATGGGGTGTATCTCATCTCTGCCGACAACATGACCCAGATAGAGCATTTCACCAAAGAAAACTCGCTCCTGCTTGATGATGAAATAAAGGACATTGAGATAAATCCGGAGACGGGCGAGGTGTTCTTCGCCACNATGGGCAAGGTGTTCTTCGCCACACCCAAAGGGCTGTGCTCGTACATGAGCGGCATAACCACACCTCCGGATGAGATGACATCCGACAATGTCTGGGCTTACCCTAACCCCGTAACGCCCGACTATACCGGCGAAATCACCGTCACGGGCCTCACTCTGGGAGCCTCTGTAACCATAACGACCGCTGCCGGCAGACTTGTCGCAAGCGGCACTTCCGCCGACGGCACTTTCCGCTGGAACGGCTGCAGCGCCGACGGAGAGCGTGTGCAGAGCGGGGTGTATATGGTGCACACCGCCACAAGCGAGGGGGACAGCGGAGTGGTGTGCAAGATTGCTGTGATAAACTAAGAATGTGTAATGGATGTGGAGTTAACTCCCCTCAAATAAGAATTATGACTATGTTGAAAAAAACACTGCTGTTCCTTCTGCTCGCCATGCCGGCTTTATGGGCTTATGCGCAGGGAAACGATGTCCTTCAGGTAGATGTAAAGACCACTATTACTCTGGGCAAGCTCGACGGGAACAAGCGTTATCTCAAGCCGTTTGTGAAGGTAGGTGACATATACCATGCTTTCTATGGCTGTCATGTGTATGATACCGTTAGGGTTGTACCACGCGCCAACAAACTGGTGGATGTGCAAGTCTATTATGGCACCAGCCCATGTAAGGGAAAAATTATAGGGGACAGTTGCGTATTTGTCAGCGACTTTGAGCCGGAATGCACACAGTATAACAACATATACGCAAAAATAACGGAGGATAAAGGAGACCCATACAACGTGCCGCTCAACTCCCTCTTCATACATCCCCGTCCTGCCATAGAGAAGATTAGTTATGAGACCACCTCTACCTCCGACATAGAGGGCTTGCAATTCCAGAAGGCAGTAGTGCATGATGACACTGGCATTCTGACAGGCTGGCAGTATAAGTGGACAGAAAAAAAACAGAATGACACCATAGCCCCAACGGTTATTGGCACGCATCAGACGATAGAAACTTTGCGTAAGAACGATGTTGCTGGTGATGAGATGGCGTATGACGAGTATGACTATCGTGTGATATGCGAGAATGTTGCACCCGACAATTCTACTATCTGGTACAGTGATACGCTCAGCGTCATGAGTGTGCGCTACTACAATTCCCCTAAGGCTCCCAAGGGTATAGGGCGTCTAAACGTGGGAGACAAAACCATCTACTATGCCGCGGGAATGGACATGACGGATGAACAGCTGCGGGAAAAAGCCTATTGGTTCTCTTTCGACTATGCAGAAGAACCCACAGGCTCTCGCTACCTCATTAATCCCGGCAGTACTCCCAGAAATGTCCGTTCTGTGTGGAAATATACTGCAGATGT
>JABUUG010000309.1 GCA_021443285.1 Bacteroidaceae bacterium | reverse complement strand
CTGCCCCGTTCACGGTGACAGTGTTGAACTTGTAGTTGTTCATGTCCAGCGACAGGATAATCTGTGTGCGGGGAGCCACCTCGAAGCCGTTCTGCCAGTCGGCCACTGCTTCGCGGGCATAGTTCACAAACTTATAGACGTTCGTAACGGCGGCTTCTGTGCCGGCGTTGGCAAACGAGAACGTAACGGCCACGGGCGTGTCGTCCACCTTCGTGTTGATGTCGATGACGTCGTTGTCGGCCACCGTCAGGTTATAGCTGCCGTAGTTGTCCGTCACTTTGTTGCCGTTCTGCGTCACGCCGCCGAGGTATTCGTTGTAGTTCTTGGCGCCGATGGTCCAGTTGGCCTCGTCGGTGGGGTTGAACTTGATGGTGTTCTGGCCGTCCACCAGCGTGGGCATGTAACCGAAGTAACCGCATCGCATCTGCACCTTCGAGGCGTCGTCCACATTCACAGTGGCTGTGGCGGTGCGCAGGTCGTTCAGGTTTGCGCAGGCGGGATACAGAGTGCAGCCGTTCTCCTCCACCTTGGTGAATGTGATGGACATGCTGGTGGGCGAGCCGTTGAATCCGCTCCAGGGAGTCCGGCTGCCGCCCACCTCTATGTCGCAACCGCTAATCTTGTAGTCGTTCGTCTTGTCGTCGGCGAGCGACAGATAGTAGGTGTCCGAGTAGGCATAGCTCGACCCGTCACTGTAAGAGGTTTTGTGCAGCGTGGTGGTGAGCACGTTCTCGCCTGCCTGCAGGGACACTATAGTGGAGTTGATGTCGCGCAACACCCAGCACGAAGGGTCGTCAATCTGCAAGCAGAAAGTGAAGTCAATGTTCTCTGTGGTCGTCTGTGCCTGCATCGTAAGCGAGCACATGGCGCACAAGAGCATGGTGATGAAAGAGTAAAGTTTTCTCATAAGATATTGAATGTATTGATGTGTTTCAGGCCGCAAAGATACTGCTTTTTTCCGAAATATCAGTGTTTACACTGGTATTTAACACTCAAAAGCCAAGAAAATCATCCCTTCCCCGCGTTAACTGCCCCATCAGGATAAGATACAGAGCTGTCGGAAT
>JABUUG010000308.1 GCA_021443285.1 Bacteroidaceae bacterium | reverse complement strand
CCTCTTTGTCTTCATCGGAAAGCAGTGCTCCGCTACGCACGAAGCTCTTGTATTTCTTTTCGAGCAGTCGTTTCTGTGCTGTGTTCAGTCCGAGCGTCTCACGCTTGTCGTAGACTGTTTTTATACGGGCGAAGAGCTTGTCGTTGAGCATTATCTCGTCGGATGCCTTCTCTATCATGGGCAACAGTTCGTCAGTAACTTTTTGTAGTTCTGGTGTGTCGTCGGTGCCTTGCAGTAGTCCCCACACGGCTGTTGCGCGCTCAAGCAGTAGTCCGGCATTGTCAAGGGCGAGGATAGTGTTGTCGAAATCGGGAACAGCAGGGTTGTCCACTATAGCCTTTATTTCAGACCTTTGCGCGGCTATGCCTTGTTCTACGGCCGGTACATAGTCGGAATACTTGATGGTGGAGAACTGCGGCAGTTCATACTTGTTTGTCGGTTCTTCGAGTAGTGGGTTGTTTGCAGCGGGTTGTGTCATCTCTGTGGATGCTTTGGGGTTACAGGCTGCGAGTGCAAGCGCAGCGAGGATGGGTAATTGTTTGTTCATATCTTTGGTATTTTAGTAACTAAGTCAGGTGGCCGGCCAGTTAAATGGGGTGGAGAATGTATAGAATAAAGAGTGGCTGTACTTCTGTTTAGTGCGCAAAATTAAGGGTTTTTAACTTTCTGAAAAAAGTTTTTGCTGGAAATGCTTGCGCAGAATGTTGCATAACATTACATTTGCAGCAAGGAAAGTGTCCTTACTACACTATTGTAGTTTATTGTTTAATACCAAAACACAGGAGGTTTTTATGAACATCAACATCAAAGCCATTCACTTCGATGCTACAGAGAAGCTCGAAGAGTTCATCAACAAGAAAGTGGAAAAACTCGCAAAGACAGTGGGTGAAGACGAGACTGTTGAGGTGCAGCTGAAGGTTGTTAAGCCGCAGACAGCAATGAATAAGGAGGTGAGCATTTCGTTCAACTATCTCGGAAAGAAGATTTATGCGGAGAAGACCGCGGATACGTTTGAAGATGCTGTGCTGCAGACTGTTGACTCGCTGAAAGTGCAGATTGAGAAAATTAAGGCAAGGAACAAATAAA
>JABUUG010000307.1 GCA_021443285.1 Bacteroidaceae bacterium | reverse complement strand
TTAACTCCCTTAACTCCTTTAACTCCCTTAACTCCAATGGTATACAGACAAAGTGAGGCGGATGCTTGGGGAGCATCCGCCTCGGGGATTATTAGGGTACTGTCTTTTTACAGACAGTGGGGGGAGGGCATATTAGTCGTTCTCTACAAGACCTGAGTAGCGGACACCGGAAAGCTTGTATCTGGAGTATCCGTACTCATCTGGGTATGGGTCGTTGCTGAAGCTTACATATATGCAGATGGAATCTGCCACCGAACCGTTGTTCTGACGGCCTGCATTCTTGTATATCGCACCCTCAATATCAACCAGACAGTCCGGGTCGATATAATCCTGCGCATCTACAGCAGAGAATGTATAGTTCGCAGGGTTCAAGGCTGTTTTAACTCTGAAGTCCCAGAACATTCCGAGGTCGCACACCATAAGCTCGTTGGTATTGTTTGCAGAACTGTTGTATGTCACGATGTTGAAGCGTCCGAGTCCGAACAAATCCTCATACCCCGGGATAACGTTGTCATTCTCATCAACAGCATCACAAGTAACATACCATTCGCCGGCATACTCCTGTGTGGCAGTTCCGCCGATAGGATCCTTCGAGCAGGATGCCAATGCTATAGCTGCGAAGAGAGCTATAAATGAATATAATGTCTTTTTCATTGTCGTAAAATTATTTGTTATCACTCTTCTACTCTGTTCATTACCACATTAAAGTTCATGCCTGCATATACAGTCGTGAAAGAGTATGTGTTTGTATCCGGGTCGAATGCTCCCTCGCAGCTGTCAGCACCGTCTCCCCATCCAGGGATGTAGCTGTCAACCACTTCAACAATATCATATCCGTCAAAAGCCAGCCAGCCTCCAAGCATATAGTTGGCTCCATATCCGCGACCTCCGGCATAGTATCCGCCGAGAATGTCGTCCATATAGAGAACATCACCATCCTTATACGCAAACACTTCATGGTAAGGGCTTCCGCCTACCTTCGTCCATGATGCCTGTGCCGCATAAGCAGCGCCATCGCGGTTGCTCTGGCTCATATCTATGCTGAAGAGTCCTTCCATTGGGTCGTTCACATCATATACATACACTG
>JABUUG010000306.1 GCA_021443285.1 Bacteroidaceae bacterium | reverse complement strand
CTTTAACTCCACTTTCCTTTAACTTCATTATTAATGGATGTTTTGTTGTGTGCGAATCAGGACATCTGTTATTTCTGTCCCTTCACGATAGCGGTGAAAAGTATCTTCAAATCAACGGGCGACTCCACGCCGCTCTTGTTCCTTATCATCGAGATATTGCCGAGGATGGTCGGTTCGGTGTAGATTACCTCATCGCCTTCCTCTGCCCTGCCGAACGAATACATGGTGCCGAGCTCCTGAATGGTGTTGTTAAGCAGCACACATGAGTTGTCTAGAATGGTTACGGCATCGATGATTGGCTCTATATCGTCCACCTGGTGTGTGGAGATGATGATGGTCTTGTGCTCGTCCATGCACCCTGCCACAAGGCGGCGGAAGATGGACTTTGAGGGAATATCCATGCCGTTGGTAGGCTCATCGAGCAGCAGATACTTGGTGTTGCAGGCGAGGGCGAGCGAGATGACCGCCTTCTTCTGCTGACCGAGCGACATCTGCGAAACGAGATGACCGCGAGGCACCTCAAATTCGCTGACCGCCCTGTCGAGCATCCCGAAGTCGAAGTCCTTGTAGAATGGTGCCACAAGCTTTGCCCATTCGTCGATGGAGAGGTCGGGTGTCGCCTCGTTCTCTCCGACAAAACGTATGAGTTGCAGCATCTCGGCAGGCCGACCCTTGGGGTTTATGCCATCAACGAGTATCGTGCTGTTCTTGCCTGCAGAGTCTTTTCCTTTGCTACTGTAGTTGAGAAGACCGCAAACCAGCTTCAGAAAAGTAGATTTGCCTACTCCGTTCTTTCCGAGAAGGCCGTAGATATGACCTTCTTTCATCTCCAGTGTTATATCTTTAAGTACCTTGCGGCCAATGATATAACCATAACTAAGACTGTTTGTCTGTATCATAACTATAGTGTATTAGTTGGTTAGTACACCGCAAAGGTATGTTGGTATGGCACATCTAAAAGAAAAATGCCAAGAAAATGCATTTGAGGCAGCACTTTCTTGACAAAAAGCAAAGACGTTTTATATATTGGGGGGAGTTAAAGGAGTTAAGGGAGTTAAAGAAGTTAAGGGAGTTAAAGAAGTTAAGGGAGT
>JABUUG010000305.1 GCA_021443285.1 Bacteroidaceae bacterium | reverse complement strand
TTTATGAAGCTGATTATTTTCCTTTCACTTTTAGCCTGGCCCGGCCTGCTGGTCTTACTGGCATTCTTTTTAGTAAAAAATAAAACAGAAAAAGCAAACAAGTAGGATAATCTAGAGTAGAAAGATAAAAAGTTAGAGAAAGTATGGGGAGATTATTCCCCATGAATGTTATTTGAAATATCATAATATATATGAACATTTCCTACAAATGGCTTAAAGACTATGTGGACTTCGACCTCACTCCAGATGAGGTGGCAGCTGCACTGACTTCAGAAGGACTTGAAGTGGGCGGCGTTGAAGAAGTCCAGACCATAAAAGGCGGACTTAAAGGTCTGTATGTCGGACAGGTGCTTACCTGCGAGGTTCATCCGAACTCAGACCACATGCACATAACAACAGTAGATACCGGGCAGGGCGAACCGCAGCAGATAGTGTGCGGCGCACCAAATGTGGCTGCAGGACAGAAGGTGATTGTCGCAACACTGGGATGCGTGCTGTACGACGGTGACAAGTCGTTCACAATCAAGAAATCAAAGCTGCGTGGAGTGGAAAGCAACGGCATGATCTGCGCAGAGGACGAGATAGGCATCGGAACAAGCCATGACGGTATAATCGTACTCCCCGAAGACGCAGTGGTAGGCACACCGGCAGCCGAATATTACAATCTCGAAAGCGACTATATAATTGAAGTTGACATAACCGCAAACCGTGCCGATGCTATTTCACACTGGGGTGTTGCCCGCGACCTGTACGCATGGCTTATACAGAACGGGCACGAAACGAAGCTGCACCGTCCGGACTGCAGTGCGTTTGCCATTGACAACAACGACCTGCCCGTAAAGGTTACGATAGAAAACACGGAGGCTTGCAAGCGATACGCCTGCGTTAGCCTTACAGACTGCGAGGTGAAGGAGTCTCCCGAATGGCTGAAAAACCGCCTTACCGTAATTGGCCTGCGCCCGATAAACAACATCGTAGATATCACGAACTACATAATGATGGCATACGGACAACCATTGCACTGCTTTGACGCAGACATGGTTGACGGTCACGAGATTATCGTAAAGACCATGCCTTCAGGCACGCCATTCGTAACCC
>JABUUG010000304.1 GCA_021443285.1 Bacteroidaceae bacterium | reverse complement strand
AGCTCGTGGGTCATGTTGTTGATGAAGTCGTTCTTTATCTCGTTGTACTTCTTCTGCCGGAAAATGAGGAAGATGGTTATGAAGAAGATTACGACGAGGATGAGCGTGAAGATGATGGCGGGTATGAGGAAGCGGATGGAGCTGTAGAGGTAGTCGCTCATGTCGGGGAAGTGTATGGTAACGAGTCCGCCCTTGTTCTTCGGGTCGTTGCGGAAGAGCACTTCCGTATATGAATAGGTCTGCCCCTCGCCGTTGAAGTCAGGGCAGCGGTACGCCTCCCTTCCGTCTTGTGTGGTGATGATGAAGTGGTATGGCAGGTTCACACCGTTGTTGAGCAGTTCCGTGCTGAGGTCCTGGTCGAAGCGGACGAAATCCATTCTCTCCGCCAGCGGCTTGTCCGATGCGTTATAGACAATGTTATACACCACATCGTCCATGAGCGCCTTCTGGTAGAGGTAGCGGTTCTTTATCGCCTCCTGCATCTGGCGTGTGGCCTCTTTTATGGAGTTGCGGTCGTTCCACACTATCATTGCCTTCGGCATACTGCCGGGTCTGTTTGCCTGCATCTTCTGCTGGAACGATGTGAATCCGTTTCTTACGGTGTCTTTCTTTATGCCTCCCTTGGTGCTTATGTCAGCCTCAAGATACCTGAGGGTCTCGTTGAGTTCCAGGTTTCTTGAGGTCTGATATAGAGCCTTCTGCACAGACTGGTCAAACTGCTCCTTTTTCAGGGTTACTATGTCGCTGACATACCTCACCTGCATCGTCAGCAGTGCGATGAAGACGATGGTGATTACGATGGTCAGTGTCCAGATAGTGCTTTTCTTCATTTCTTGTGGCTTCCGGTTTAGTGGCCTCTCATCTTATTATATGCTCAACTCGTCGAGCACATGGATGAGTTTCTTGTCAAACGGCTTGTCGCTGCGGATGGCCTCTGAGAACGGAACATACACTACCTCGTTGTTCCTTACGCCGACCATCACGTTGCGCTGTCCCTGCATGATAGCCTCGATGGCTCCCACACCGGTGCGTGAGGCAAGTATTCTGTCGCGGGCTGTCGGTGTACCACCACGCTGCAGGTGTCCGAGGATGGACACGCGCAC
>JABUUG010000303.1 GCA_021443285.1 Bacteroidaceae bacterium | reverse complement strand
AGCGGGTTTGCTCCTCCCTCTTGTTATAGGGAAACCAAACAGTCCGAACCAGAAATATGTCGCTTCGCAGCATGTAACACTTGAACCATAAAACGTAATCGGGCATCGGGGAACACTATCTTCTTCACCATTTTATAATTCCATATTACCATGAAGAGACTATCAATCAGCGTAATAGCATTGTGCCTTGCAGCCGCTGTCAGCGCGAAAGGCGAGGAAAGCACATGGATTCTGAGTAAGGGCGACACCTTGCGTGTGACAACTCTGTGCAGCAATGCCGTGCGTGTGCAGGTGCTGCCGAAGGGTCATAAGGCGGAGGCGGCATCGTTCTATAAGGACGTAACCAAGAAAAACACAGACAAGAAGCCCAAAAAGACAAAAGAAGGCAAAGTAAAGCCAAAACTCTTCAAGTATGATGTGGAAAAGGATGTGCTGTCCTTCTACACCGCATCTGGAGCATTGCTGTTCAGCGAGGCGGAGGGCTGCCGCACCCTGAAGCCTATAAACGACCAGGGCACAGCAGCATGGCAGGTGGCGCAGTCGTTTGCCACACCGAAGGACGAGTACCAGTATGGCACAGGGCAGTTTCAGGACGGCAATCTGAATGTGAAGGGCCTCACCCGTCGGCTGACGCAGGTGAACACGCAGATAGCGCTGCCCATGATAATCTCTAACAAGGGCTACGGCATACTGTGGAACAACAGCGGCATGACCGATTTCAACCCCGCCGCCGGCAGTCTGGCACTGGAGAAAGAGGGCGATGCGGGAGAGAAAGTAGTGGTGAACACCACAGGCACAGAGGGCAACAAGCGCGAGGAGAGGCAGTACCAGCAGTTTGTCGGCACGCTGACCATCGCCGAGACCGCCGAACACTCTCTGCTGCTCGATGTGGGACAGAGCATGGCACGCCGCCATTACCTTGAGATAGACGGCAAGGTGCTGTATGAGGCAAACAACCTCTGGCTGCCACCGACAGCGGCAGTGAAGGCTGTGCTGATGAAAGGCGAGCATAAGGTGACAGTGAGGGGCGAGAAGAACGACAAGCCCACATTATATTATAATAAGGCGCAGGCAGACCGCACCACATTCTCTTCGCCAGTGGCGCAGCA
>JABUUG010000302.1 GCA_021443285.1 Bacteroidaceae bacterium | reverse complement strand
GGACTGTGTTCATCGGTTTTTCCTCCTGCGGCATCTTTTCCAGCCCCTCCGTGATGCGGAATGCTTCAAGTGTCTCGGCTGATATTCCTCTGCCAGCAAAGTAAGATAGCATCTTAGGAGACAATGTCGTGCTGCCTGTCTTCTTTGGCTTGCGGTACTCCTGCTTCTGCTTCTTGAGCGGTCTTGTGTTGTACCAGCTCTGCTGCTGCATCCATTTCTGCTTGTCGGCATCGTCGTGGACTACGGCACAACCTGAGAAGCCGCAGTAGTGGCAGTTGAACATGCCTGTAGTCACGTTTACCGACAGGCTCTTGTCTCGCTTGTTGTTCCGTGTCTCGTGGCACTGAGGGCAAAATACCTTAATATTGCCTGACTTGCGACCTCCTACATCAATGCCGAATTGTCTAAAATCTATCCTGCTCATAGCAATATCCATTGGTTGTTAGAGGCATTCCATTGGTGTCGTTCGGAGGGTCGTGCTGGAGCGTCGTCGGGAATGATTGTTTTTCCGCTGCCATAGGTGCGTTTCCCTTGCTGGTTGATAAACTCCCCAACACCGAGCGTGTTCGTTGAAATAGAAGCACGAGAAGCAGCTCCTCGCTCATTATCGTAGTTGCCTTCCATTACCTTTATCCAGTTGTTGCGGCTATCGAATATCCAGTCGAATGAGGCTCCTTTCCATTTTCCACTGCGACCTGTAAGGAAGTCGGAAGCCTCGATGCGAACGAATAGCTCCCTTGCGCCCTGCACCATATTGGATTGGTCGTCGCCTCCCCATTCACGCAGACGAGCCTTGACTTTCTCTCGCCTGTTGTCCGAGAGCCGCATTACCTTAGGCAATGAAACACAAAGCTCATTCCAGAGGCGCATTACCTCATCGCAGGGATACTGCGTCACTCTTGTCTTCTCTTGTCTTGTCTTATCTTCTCTTGTCTTGTCTTCTCTTCTCTTATTTGTCATGGCGCTTTCTCCTTCCTTATCCTATGTATCTTTATCATCTGCTGATGTATAACTATCTGTTGATGATGTAAGTATATACCTTCAGAACTTAAAAAAGGTCTCCGCGGCGGAGACCTTTTCTCATATATTCAGCATGAGCTTATCATCAGTGACTCTGTTAC
>JABUUG010000301.1 GCA_021443285.1 Bacteroidaceae bacterium | reverse complement strand
AAGATAACAAAAAGAAGGTTTAAGACAAATTGTTCTCTAATGGACTATTTGGGTTTAAGTTCCGCTATAACCCTTTTTGCCACTTCCTCTGCCTCCTGTATAGAGCAGTGCAGTTGTCCGCCGGCAGCATTGAAGTGTCCGCCTCCGTTGAAGTGTTTTTCGGCGATGGCTATGCAGTCCATGTCATCCACAGAACGTAGGCTCACCCACACCTTGTTCTGCATCTTCATGTCTTCGCGCAGGGATATGCTCAGTCGGCAGCCCTTTATCTGCAGGGGTTGGTTCACCAGTCCCTCGGCGTCTCCCTTTATGTAGTGGTATCTCTCCATCTCTTCCTTTGTCAGGACATAGTATGATGCGCCCTTCTCTGGGAAGTAGTGCATCTTCTCGTTCATAACGTAGCCCCAGAACTTCAGCTTGAACACAGAGAAGTTGTTGTATACGTTGCGGTATATCTTGTCCTTGTCGATGCCTTTTTTCAGCAGTCTGCCGATTATCTCGAATATCTCGGGGCGTGTGGATGCGAAAGTGAAGCCTCCCGTGTCGGTCATCATTCCGCAGTAGATGCACTGTGCAGCATTCTTGTTCAGCCGGTCTTCGTCGTCCATGTCCGCTATGAGATGGAAGGCGAGTTCGCAGGTGCTCGACAGGTTGGGGAATGAGAACAGCCAGTCGGTCTTTATTGTTGGGTTCTCGTGGTGGTCTATCACGAGTTTTGTCGCCGGCGATTTCTCTATCTCCTTGCCCATCTCGTCGCCTGTCCTGCCATATTCGGCATAGTCCATGCAGCAGATTAGGTCAGCGTTTTTCAGCTGCTCCCTGCCCAGGTTTGGCGACTTGTCGAAGCGGATAACCTTTTCAATGGTCGGCAGCCATTTGAAAAAGTCGGGAAACTGGTCGGGCACAAGCACAACCGGTGCCTTGCCCAGTGCTCTCAAATACTCTGCAAAACCGAGGGCAGACCCCAAGGCGTCTCCGTCAGGGTTGTGGTGGCACGTTACCACAACCTTGCGTTTGTCTGCCAGTAGCCGTTTCAGCTCTGTCGCCCGTTCTGCAGCAATCAGATTGTCAACTAACATCTGTATTTTATAAATGGGAGTTAAAGGAAAAGTGGAGTTAATGTGAAGTTAAAGGGAAGGTAAAGGGGAGTTAAAGTGACATTACCCTTTTGCGCAGAAGTCATT
>JABUUG010000300.1 GCA_021443285.1 Bacteroidaceae bacterium | reverse complement strand
GGGGCTATATATGGCTCAAGTGTAGGCGTGTTCTTGCTGAAATACCTTGAAGGTAACTGCGGGAAGAACAATATTTTTGCGGCAATTGAAAACAGAACAAGATTATGAAGAAGACGGTTTCCTTGTTTTTTATGGTGCTTATGGCATGCCTGATTGCCTCTTGCAGCAGCGACAACTATGCTGAGGGGAATGAAGTGACGGAGATCAGCGGCTTCCTCCATAGGGAAGTGCTTTGCGAAGGGTCGGCAGCGATTATAGGCAATGCTGAGGAACTGCAACAGAAACTGCCTGACGGCTACACACAATACTCCAACAAGGTGGATTTCTCCAAGAGCAGCCTCCTCCTGATATTCGGAACATCAAACTACGGAGTAAACGACATTACAAAAAGAATGGCAGGCGACAGCGGCAGATATGTTTTTGACATTGCCGTCAAACAGGATATGACCTGCGTGATGGATGACTGGTGCATAGCCTACATCGTCCCCAAAAACACAAAGGGCGAGGACGTGAATGTGAACATCACGTATGGCAATATCTATTAATCATGAAGTTAAGGGAAGTTATGCGCCTACGGCGCGGAAGTTAAGGGAAGTTAAAGGACAATACTTTCTGAGTATCAAATACATATGTCCCTTAACTTCTGCTGAGCAGCAGCATAATTTCCTTTAACCTCCAATTTATAGCCCCCCGTAAACAGATACAGCCCCCTTGGTGTAGGGGGCTGTATCTGTTTGGGGGGGGGAGTATGTCATTTCATCTCCATGTCTAATGTCAGCACTGTAAGCATCTCGTCGGGGTTTTTCTTGTTCTTTACTCTGACGGTGCCTGTGGAAATCACTTTTGCACGGGCAAGTCGCGGGAAGATTATTTCCGCCTCTGCCAGATGGTAGCTTACATACAGCGGTGTCTCTGCGGGCACTCTCACATTCATCAGCACGAGGCGGTCGGGCTTTCCGAGGAAATAGTTGTTGTGTGCTTCGGCAGACATTGAGAGGTATGTCTGTGTCTTGCATACCAGTTCTCCCAGCTTCAGTTCGTCGTCGATTGCCTTCTTCAGTTCTTCGACTGTCTTGATGTCTCGGCTGAGACCCAGGAACGGTGTGGTGCCCTCCACGCCTACAGACCTGATGAGGTTGATGGGGAACGGCAGCGATGAGTTGTGGCATGAGGCGTCCATGATGAGTATGGTGTTGAACGCCGAGGG
>JABUUG010000002.1 GCA_021443285.1 Bacteroidaceae bacterium | reverse complement strand
TGGGTCTTCGCCCATATACTCGAAGTTGCGGCCGCAGAGGGGGGTGCGAACGATGTTCACGCCGGGTCCGAGCAGGAGGTCTTTGTTGCGATATGCGAACTCCTCGCTTAGCTTTTCTCCCATGAGTGAGCTGAGAAGAGGGTTCCATGTTGCGGCAAGACATGAGAGTGACGGGAAGGCTACGATTGCATCGTTCTTCCAGTTGGCGGAGTTCCATGTGTTCCAGTCCATTTCTGCGCGGCATCCATGGGGACCGTCGGAGTGGTTGAGGTGACGTATGCCGAGTCGCGGCACTCCGAGTGAGGTGAACTTTCCACAGGCGTGGAACAGGTCAATCTTTTCGTTGACGGTCATTTGTTTGAGGGCATCCTCCACGCGGTCTTCGATGGGGGCATTCTTGTCGAGGTACACTTGTGCCATAGCTGTTACTGTGATTGATAACCCAAGGATTAGGGAAAAGAGCTTTTTCATGGTTTATGGTAGTTGGATTTTATAATCAGTGCTGTTGTATATACGAGGAATGCGCCTATGCTGTTTGCGGCGAAGTCGAGCCAGTCGCCAGAGCGGTTGCCGTTGGTGCAGTATGCCTGAAGGAGTTCCATGAGTCCGCCGTAGGCTATTGGGAAAAGGAGTATGGGGATGGGCATACGGAAGTTGCGCTGCCTGTACATCCTGTCAAAGAGTATGGTTGCCATAAAGCCTCCATACATTATGAAGTGCGCCCATTTGTCGCTGAGTGTCATGTCCTCCAGATGCAGTTCCTTGACAGGAAAGAGGCTGAGGACTGCGATGGCAACGGCACAGAGGGCAGAGAGGATGTATTTTAGTGAATAGTGAAAAATGAAGAGTGAAGGGTTTGCTGTCGCCATGTGATAAGAGGGTTATTGTATGACGATGAGTTTCTTCGCCTTTGATGTGGAGGAGATGTTTCCAGAAATGAGCTTTACGCGGTAGAGATAGACGCCGGTCTGTAGTTTGCCGCCGGTGCTGGTGGTTAAGTCCCAGTTTACAACGAGTGCGTTGCTGTCGGCTGCCGTGGTGTTTACGGTGGTTTTCCAGAGTAGTATGCCTGTAACGGTCATCACCTCCACTTCTGCGTTGAGGTCGGAACCCATGCGGTCGTGGGTTATGATGAATGTCGTCGATTCGCGTGCAGGGTTGTTTGTGCAGGCAATGTCCTGAAGTTGTGGTGCAAGAGAGCTTACGACGTTGAATGTGAGGGAAGTGGTGTTGGGGTTGTTGAGTATGTCCCATGCCTTGAAGGTGAGCTTGTGTTTTCCTTCGGGTAGTTGTGGGATTGTGAAGTGTGTGCTACCCTTCTGATAGCTCCCCATATCGAATGTGAAGTTGTCGTTGAGGCTGTAGGTCAGCTTGGGGTCGTTGTCTATGGTGAGTCGCATGTCGTGCCCTATGCCGCTTCCAGAGGCGTTGATGCCGTCTTTGTCGGTTATCTCTGCATAGAAGAGTGGGGTGGGGTTTACGTTTCCGCCATTTATGAATGCAGGGGAGTTGAGGTAGCAGTAGATGGATGGTCCGATGGAGTCGTTTGGCGTTTCTTCCGTTTCGCTGGCATAGAACTTCTCTGTGTATCCGATAGCGGTATTGTTGTTGTCGCTCACAGCGAGGCAGTTTATCTTTCCGGTTTTCTGACTGTAGTCTATGTCTTTTGGCACAGCGAAAGTTATGGTGAACTCACCGTTCTTTATGTAGGTCGAGCCATTGTAGATGTTTGTCGGACGGTCGTAGAATGTGAAGGGGTCGTCGGCTGCGGATGGGTCGTTCAGTCGGCAGACGATTTGCTGTTCAGCATCGCGCATGGTTAGGTTAACGGTGCCGTTGAAGGTATAGTCGGTATCGGAAGCTGACGCTTCGGAGGCGGTGGCGGTGCGACCGCTGGGCTGAGTGGTGGTTTGGATATGCCCTTTGATGGTTGCGATGCTTGCCGCCTTAAGCTGTATGATGTCGGCTTCGTCGGTGATGCTCTTTCCGTTGATGGAGTCAATGATGACTTCCTGTGTCGGGATGTTCAGTTTGAGGGCGGGATCTCCCATGAGTGAGTATTGGAGCTTGTTTTCGGAAAGGTCTCGGTCTTGTGTGGCGCCACCGGTGATGAGGTTGTTCTTTGCTATGCGCTGTGCCTCTCCGATGGAGACATACTCCCCCTTGACGGGTGTGAAGATTGCTTTGATGAAGGCGAGGTTTATGGCCTTGTTTTGTGCGGGGAACACTTCGCGTGCGGAGGAATAGAAGGCTATTGCGCCGCCATTGGGATTGAGGAGTGCGGAGTTACCGAAGTGTGTTACGCCGCGGTCGTAGGGTGTTATGTCGCAGGCTGCTGCAAACCAGAGGGGCAGGTTCCTGTTTGTGGCGGAAGAAAAGTCGTTGGCCTGTATCAGGTTCTCATGCGCCATCTGTGTCGGGGCGCCGTGTCCGCTGTAGTTGAATATGAGTGCTCCGTCGTTTATTTGTGCTTTGACGTCTTTCGTGGCATCTGGATATGTGTTTCCTGTAGCGGAAGACTCGCGCTTATAGGCGTCAATCATGACCTTCTTTACAATCATGGCTGGTGCCAGTCTCTCTACCTCTATGGCAACGTCATCAGCATGCTTCATGTGGATGTTCTTGTCGCCGTCGTCTCCGATGCAGACCACTTTGCTTTGCCACTTGCCGGCATTCTTGTTTTCGGCATAACTTATAATCTTTGACACCATGATTTCAGCCTCTTCGGGAGTGTTTGCGGGAAGTCTGCCGATGGCGATGTCCTCCTTGTCGGATGTTGTCTGCTTTATGCCCTCTCCTTCGTCGAGGAGGCAGAAGAAACCGTCGTTCACTACACTGCTTGTCTTGCTGAAGGAGTTCTCTCCCTCGTAGCAGAGCAGATAGTCGTCGGGGTTAATCTTTATCCATGACGGTGAGAGCATACGGTTGTCGAAGGAACCGTTGCCGAAAAGCAGAAGGTGGCGGGGCATGTCCGCTTCGGTGGTTGCCCTGTCGTAGAGCATCTTCATGTACCGGCGGTAGGCGTTGGCGTCAGGTGTGCCGCTTGAGAACTCGTTGAAGAGCTTGTCGGCGGTAACAACCTTGACTTTCATGTTATCGTTAGTCTCATGGAATGCCTTGAGCCGTTCTGCTTGTGCAAGGAGTTTGCCGGATGTGGGTATTATTATGACCATGTGGTAGCCCGCATCAGCATGGAGATTCTGGTTGCTGACTTTGCCGGCAAACTTTGCCTTGGGAATATCCTGCGAGGTGAATGAAGGCAGGTTCTTCGGATTGTCAAGGCTGAAAATGTCTATGTAATCAAGGCGCAGCGGTCCGCCCGAAACGGCTTCAATGGTTATTATTGCGCTGTCGCCTGTAAGGTTTGTGGTGTAAAGGCTGGAACTGCCTACATCGTAGTTCCCCAAAGAAACAGTCCTGACGCCGCTCTTCTGTCCGTTGCAGGTAACGGTGAATGTGGAGCTGCTGCCCGCGGAAACGTTTATGCTTGCCGCAAAGTTGGTGCCTTTGGGGAAGGCGGTCAGCGGTATTGTGTATGTCTTTGAGCTTCCGGTCTCTATCGGGGTGTCTTCATATAGGTTTCGACCGCCGTGAAACCATGCATAATTGTCCACCTCATGTAGGACGTGGTAGTCGTTGTTCTGCGGATAGTATTTTGCGATGAATGCGTCTTTGTCGATGTGCTGCGGTGCTTCCCCGTCCTCAGTAATGAAATAGTAACCGTATTCAGAGTAGTTGTTGCGTATGCGTTTGGGAAGGGTGGAAGTGCCCTGTTCGGAGTCTTTGTCGGTAAAGCTCACTGTGGCTTTGCCGTAGAAGAAAAGACGTCCGTCGGTGTATGTGGTGGGAATCTCCCTGAGGTCGTCGAGTTCGCGGAGTTCGGACTTGAGTATCTGCTCGTTTTGCAGATGTCCGCCATATCCGTAAACTTTGACTTTTTCGAGGTTTGAGAAACCAGCCTCCTTGACTACTGCCTGCGGAAGCTCGGTGATTCCTGTCTCTGAAATGTATATCTTTGCCCATTTTCCGCCAGAAAGTACGGACGATGCGGCGTATATGGATGTGCTGTCAGCCTGCGCCCTGCTGCCGGTTCGGGCTGCTGTTCTTTTTGTCTTTGCCTTCGATGTTACCCGAAGCATAAAACTGTTCATCTTGCTGAAGGTCTTCCTGCTGTAAACAATTGGAGAGAAAACGATCTCCAGACGTGCTTTCTTCCGCTCTACGACAATGCTCTGCTCCAGCCCTTGTATTAGTTTGAAGCCTGCCTTGCGCGGTATGAACTCTATGTCTTCCGTGCCGAATACCAGATGCTTGTCGTGCTCTTGCTTGCAGATGTCCCTCTCCTTGTCCTTTATCTCCACACATTCAGGGTAGACGATTTTGATGGAATAGACGGAGTCCTCGTAGCTGCCTTGCAGCGGGAGTGAGTGCTTGAACAATGGAAGCACTGAGTCTATGCGCAGTTCAGAGGGAGTGAGGTTGAAGAACTGCTGCCACACGACATGGTCTTCCGCTTTGGCATTGAGGCTGGAGAGCAGAAGAATAACGAATAGTGGATAGCGAACAGTGAATAGTTTGCTGCCGCGAAACATTCTCGTATTTCTATGGTTAAATAATTCAGGCATTTCTGGATTGGGCAAATGTAAAGGTAATCGGCTATTTTATGTTGAAATCAAGCACTTTGCGGTCTTCGATATATGCTTCGAGATGGTCGTTGATGCTTACCGGACCTATTCCGGCAGGAGTGCCTGTGTAGAGGATGTCTCCTGTTTTCAGGGTGAAGAAGCGGCTGATGTAGCTGATAATCTCATCGACCTTGTAGAGCATGTCGCTTGTGCAGCCTTCCTGTACGGTTTTACCGTTGATGTCGAGGTGGAAGTGTATGCGCTGTACGTCAAGAAACTTCTCCTTTGGAATCCATTCGCCGATGCAGGCTGCCCCGTCGAATCCCTTACACAAGTCCCATGGGTTGCCCTCTGAACGGAGTCTTGCCTGCATGTCGCGTGCGGTGAAGTCTATGCCTACGCTTACTGCATCATAGTATCTGTGTGCAAACTGTGGCGCGATGCTCTTGCCGAGGCGGTTGATACGCACTATGAGTTCTGTCTCATAGTCAATCCTTCCAAGATGGTCGGGCAGGAAGAAAGGCTTGTTGTCTTTCAGGATGGAAGAGTCTGCCTTGAGAAAAATCACAGGCTCTTTTGGTTTGAATGCCTCGCCGTGCAGCTCAAGAGTGTGCTGCAGGTAGTTCATTCCTATTGCGAAAATCTTCATGGTTATTTTTACCCTTATAGCTTAGATTGTTACAAGGCAGGTGTCAAGGTCTGCTACGATTCTCTCGGCATCGAGGTGCTGTCCGATGAAGACAATCTTCTGCATACGGTCGCCGACCTTCTCGTCCCAGTCCTTGCGAAGCTGCGGCTCGCGTTCCATCATGATTTCGAGTTCCTCGCCTTCCATGGTCGCAAACCATTGGCCGGCTTCCTTCAGTTGTTTCTGTGACCCTGCCTGTTCAAAGAGGAACGACATGTCGTTGTCGTCCTTAAACCAGCAGACACCCTTGGTTCTGATTATTCCGTGCATCTTGCCAATGACAAAGTCTTCAAAAGAGCGGAGGTCGAAAGGACGGCGGCGGTAATAGACAAAAGTGCCTATCCCGTATTCATCGCCGTGGTTATGGTCATGGTCGTGGTGATGATGGCAGCAGTGGCCGTGCTCGTGGTCGCAGTGAGAGTGGTCCAAATGGTCATCCTCCCCGTGGTGATGGTGTTCATGATGGTGCTCCTCATGGTGTTCATGTCCGTCCTCATGGTGGTGATGGTGTTCTTCGTGGGCTTCTTCCTCTATCTTCTGCACCCAGGCGGCGGAAGTGGCAACCTCCTCGAAGTTGAATTTCTCTGTGTATAGAATGCGGTTAAGGTCGATGTCCGTATAGTCGCATTCTATGATTTGTGCCTTGGGCTGCAGGGTTCTGATGATTTGCCTTACGAGTCCGAGCTGTTCCTTCGTAACTTCGGAAACCTTGTTCAGGAGTATTATGTTACAGAATTCTATCTGCTCGATGACAAGTCTTTCAATGTCTTCCTCATCCAGTTCTGGCATCTGCAGTGACTTTGCTGTGTCGAACTCATCAACCATGCGCAGCACATCAACTACGGTAACGATTGCGTCGAGTCTGGGCATTGGCGTTGAAGCGTCAGGTGCGATGCCTTTGCCAGCGAGTTCCTGCATATTCAGCATTGGTATGGAGCAGATGGTCTGTGCGATGGGTGCGGGTTCGCATATTCCGCTGGCTTCTATGACAATGTAGTCGAAACGCTCCTGCGATATGATGTCGTTAATCTGTTTTACCAAATCCATTTTCAGTGAACAGCAGATGCATCCGTTCTGGAGGGCTACAAGGCTTTCGTCGTCTTGGTTTACGATGCCGCCCTTCTGTATAAGGCTTGCGTCGATGTTCACTTCTCCGATGTCATTGACGATGACAGCAAACCTGATGCCCTGTTTGTTGGCGAGAATATTGTTAACGAGTGTTGTCTTACCGCTGCCCAGATAGCCGGTAATCAAAAGAATAGGTGTCTGATTCATAATTTCATTTGCTGTGGAACTGTTTACACGAAGTCGTTTGCGCGCGTTTGTATGCGTTTATTATGCGACAAATTTATTTTGAGACCGCAAAATATGCGCATAATTAGTGTTTGTGAACTGACATAAAAGAAATAAAGTGCTGATTTAGTGGATGAAAACTTGTTCGACATGAATAATTATGTATTTTTGCGCCGATTGTCGGAATATTATTGATTAATAACTATCGCCCCATGAGCATCTTCAAGGAAATCAGGGAACTTGTAACCCCGTCGAACAGCAGACCGAAGCCAACGAAGTACTACATACTGCCAGATGGCTATGCGGCGGCGCAGTTTGTAATAGACGATGATGTGTTCTACAGCATCTACATAGGGCTGAACCATTGGGAGAACAAAAGTGAGCTTCCGGAGGGTAGTAAGGTGCAGAACAGGGAGCGTGCATTGTTGGCAGCCAAGGCTTTGGACGAGTCGTTGCGTGAGAGGCTGTTAGCAGCCATCTCAACGCTGAACGGTAAGGGTAGGGGGTTCTCGGTAAAGATAAAGGGTGCAGTGAAATATGATGTGGAGTATGCAACAGAGGAGGAGTTCCTTGCACAAAAAAGGGAACTGCTGTTACAGGGATATAAGGTCGATGACAGAATAACCTATACACTGAATGTGAAGGAAGCCCTTAAAACTGTTGGACACAGAGATATAACTGACGGAGAATGGAAACAGTCGTGCGAATATGCCAAGCGCGAGGAAGGCAAGATGCTGTTGCTGGAAAAAGTGTGCAACGACATAATGCACGATGATATTTCTACAGAGCCGGAGGAAAGGCTGTGAATAACGAAGAGTGAATAATGAAGAATGAATAGTTTGCTGCCGCGCAAGGCGGGGGCAGATGAAGGTAAAGAAGGTAAACACCCTGCGCTGACGCGCAAGGAACGGGGGTATAGAAGGTAAAAGAAGGTGAAATGAGAGTTATAACGGTTTTGTTCTTTTTGTTTGTCGCAATGGTTGTTCCCGCACAAAAGAAAGAGATTTCTGAGGCGAAAGACCTGCTGAAAGCGAAAAAGAATCTTGATAAGGTGGAGACAGGTATGCTTGGTCTGCTAAGTAAAGAGGAGAACAAGCATAACGTGAAAATATACAGGATACTGAATGAGGCTGTCAGAGTGCAGTATGAGGGTATGAATGAGAAACTGTACCTGAAACAGACGGTCGATTCGGCAGCAATGTTCAATACGCTGATGAGGGCATACCGCTATGCAGAAATGACTGACAGTGTGTTCCCTGAAGAAAGAAAGAAGAATGCGAATTTCCTGACGAAATATGTGTCAAACCTGTTTGCGGGCGGTGCGTTCATGTTCAGAAAGGAGAACTATACGGAAGCCTGGGATTTGTTCGACACTTATCTCCGGGAGACTACAGGGCTGCGGGTGAATGTTTACAATGAACCTGACACGAGGAAGCAAACAGCGGCGTTCAGAGCTTTGTGCTGTGGATACAGACTTTCAGACTTTGACAAGACGGTGAAGTATAAGGACCTGGCACTTGCGTTTGAGCGTGGTCATGAGTTGTCGTTGAAGTATCTGGCTGAGATATACCAGAGGAATGAAGGCTCTTACGATGAGTATATACATACTCTGGAGGCAGGTTTGCAAAGCTATCCGTGCGAGGAGTTCTTCTTCACCCGTCTGCTGAAATACCACCTGTCTAACCAAAGAATGTCAGAGGGACTGGCACTGACGGACAATTCGTTGAAACAATGCCCCGACCGTGTGCTGTTCCGCTATGTGAAGGCTTCAATCTTGCTGGGCATGGAGAGGTTTGAGGATTGCATTGCTGCCGCTGACTCCGCCATTGCACTGACAGACTCGATAGCGGACTGCTTCTACATTGGGGGCATTGCAAATGTATATCTCGCTGAGGGTCTGAAGGATAAGGCCGTTTCAAACAGTGGGGAGAAGGAAAAGATGCTGTCCTACTACAAGAAGGCCTTGCCCTATTTCCAGACATACAGGATGCGTGAGCCTAACCGTCAGGACAAGTGGGGGTCGCCCCTGTACAACATATATCTTAACCTGAATATGGGTAGGGAGTTTGACGAGATATGCGATGTGCTGAGGCAGAGCAAGAAGGTAAAGAAAGTAGAGAAGGCAAAGAAAGTGAGAAAATGATATTATGAAGGAACAGTTTGCCGACATAGAGATGCTGAGATACAGGCTGAAGGGTTTTGAAAAACTATCCCTCAGCCAGAAACTGTACATATACTATCTGTCTAAAGCGGCATTAGCAGGGCGAGACATTACTTTCAACCAGCACTGCAAGGTGAATCTTGCGGTGAGAAGACTGCTTGAGAATGTCTGGCTTTCCTATAAGGGAGACCGGGACAGTGAGGATTTCAAGGCTTTTGAGGTGTATCTGAAGAGGGTGTGGTTCAGCAACGGCATACACCACCACTATGGAATGGAGAAGTTCGACCCCGGATTCTCAAGGGAATGGTTGGAGACTGTTATACCCTCTTTACCATCTAAACCTTCCGCAGAATTGTTAGATGTGATATTCAATCCCGATATCCTGCGGAAACGTGTCAGCAAAGAGGATGGCGTAGATTTGATTAAAGCCTCTGCCTGCGGTTTTTATGAGAATGTTACGCAGCAGGAAGTGGAGGGGTATTATGGCGAAATGTCCCGTGTCTATACTCAACACCGCAATGGAGATAAATGTGAAAAGCCTTCATTCGGGCTCAACTCTACACTTGTGAAGAGTCCGACTGGTGAGATAAAGGAAGAGGTGTGGTGCATAGACAATGGCGGGAGATATGCACGGGAGTTGTCGCAGGTTTGCGATTATCTGAATCTGGCAAAGGAGTATGCCGAAAACGACAAGCAGAAGCGGCTGATAGAAATCCTTATTGATTACTATCATACGGGTTCGTTGGAGGCTTTTGATGAATACTGCAAACTTTGGGTTACCGAGAGGGAAGGGGAGACCGACTTCATAAATGGTTTTATAGAGGTATATGGCGACCCGCTCGGCTACAAGGGCACTTGGGAGGCTCTTGTCGAGTATGTTGACCACGAGGCGACAATGAAGACACGCCTTATAGCAGACAATGCGCAGTGGTTCGAAGACAATTCTCCTGTTGACAGACGTTTCAAGAAACCCGTGGTGAAGGGCGTTTCCGCAAGGGTGATATGCGCTGCGATGCTTGGCGGCGATGAATACCCCGCAACCGCGATAGGCATAAACCTTCCCAATGCAGACTGGATTCGAGAACAGTATGGCAGCAAGAGCATAAGCATAAGCAATGTCATAGCCGCATATAACGAGGCGGCGAAGGGAAGTCCGATGAAAAGGGAGTTTACCTGTGATGAGGATATGATATCCCTCATAGACAGGTATGCCGACGACTGCGACTCGCTGCATACCGACCTGCACGAATGTCTCGGACATGGCAGTGGACAGCTGATGCCCGGAGTGGCTACGGATGCGCTGAAGAACTATTTCAGTACGATAGAGGAAGCCCGTGCCGACCTGTTCGGACTGTATTACTGTGCCGACGAAAAAATGGTGGAACTCGGTCTGCTGCCTGATATGGAAGCCCACAAGTCAATGTATTACACATACATACTGAACGGACTGATGACACAGCTTGTGCGGATAAAGCTCGGCGATGACATTGAGGAAGACCACATGAGAAACCGTGCCTTGATAGCCCGATGGGCAGCCGACCTCGGCGGAAATGCAGTCATAGAGAAATATCGTAGTGAATCAAAGACTTTTGTGCGTATAAACGACTTCGGCAGACTTCGGCAGATATTTGCTTTCCAGCTTGCAGAAATACAGCGCATAAAGAGCGAAGGCGACTATGATGCTGCAAAGGAATTGATAGAGAAATATGCTGTGAAGATTGACAAAGACCTTCATCAGGAGATACTTGAACGATACAGGAAACTGAATATCGCACCATACAAGGGATTCATCAATCCGAGACTGTCGCTTGTCATGGATGAAAACGGAGCTGTGGCTGATGTTGCTGTCGATTATACCGAATCATATACAGACCAAATGTTAAGGTATGGCAGAGGAGACTATTGAAAAGGTAAGGACCATAAAGCGGCAGTTCCATCTGTATATGGACGGTGTCGCATCAGCATCGATGCGTGAGAAGGGTGTTGAGTATAAGGTGAACTGGGGCTTGAAGATACAGCACCTGAAGCAGATAGCCTCCGACTATGACAAAGACTATGAACTCGCAGCTGAGCTGTGGAAGAGCAATACAAGGGAGTGCAAGATTCTCGCCACTATGCTGATGCCGCCAGAGAAGTTCCCCCAAGACCTTGCGCAGCTGTGGATTGAGCAGACCACTACTCCAGAGATAGCGCAGTACCTCGCGTTTTACCTGATGCAATACACCGCCGATGCCGCCTCGCTTGCTTTCCAGTGGATAGCCTCGATCAACGACATACAGCAGATTTGCGGCTATAACACGTTGTCAGGGCTGTTCTCGCAGGGAAAACAGCCGGCAGTGAGGGATATGAACGAACTCATAGACCAGGCTCTCGCATGCCGCTCGCACGCTGCTATCAACTGCCTGAACAAACTTGCGTCTTTGAGCGAAGAACACGAGAGAATCGTCGAGAACGCCCTGCGTAGTGTAATAGGATAATCGGATAATGAAGGAAACGGACTACAATATCGCCCTCAGGACACTGCACGACTATATAGAAAAGAACAACTGCAGGAAAACGCCAGAACGCGAAACTGTGCTGAAGACCGTTTACTCGTTCTCTCGGAGGTTCACCTTCGATGATTTGGAGGAAAAGCTCAGTCAGGCCACATCATTCCCCATCTGCAGGTCCACCGTTTACAACGCGTTGAGGCTCTTCCAGAAACTCGGACTCATGCGGTGTGTACGCATGGACTCGCGCTCATACTACGACATCATACTCAGCAGGAACGCCTGTGTGCAGGTATGCCGGGTGTGCGGAAAGACCACCTTCCTCGACACCCAGTCCGCCGAAGAGGCTATAGGCAATATAAAGCTGAAGAGGTTTTCACGAGAATCGTTCCGTATAACTATCGACGGTATATGCGCCTCGTGCAAGGCAAAACTGACGAAGGCAGAGAACAAGAAAAAAAATAAATCTACAATATAACAAATGAATACAATGAAAACTGGTAAAGTTGATGTACTGCTCGGACTCCAATGGGGTGACGAGGGAAAAGGTAAAGTTGTTGACGTGCTCACACCGAATTATGACATCGTGGCACGCTTTCAGGGCGGTCCGAATGCCGGGCATACCCTTGAATTTGAGGGAAAGAAGTATGTGCTGCGTTCCATACCATCGGGCATTTTCCAAGGAGACAAGACAAATATCATCGGAAACGGAGTGGTACTTGCGCCGGACCTCTTTATGGATGAGGCAAAAGACCTGGAAAAGAGCGGATATAATATCCCTGAACGACTGATGCTTTCCAAGAAAATCCACCTCATTATGCCTACACACCGAGTACTCGACGCCGCTTATGAGGCTGCAAAGGGAAAGAACAAGGTGGGGACAACAGGCAAAGGCATCGGCCCGACATATACAGACAAGACGTCTCGAAACGGACTGCGGCTTGGCGACATATTCTGCAATTTCGAGGAGAAATATGCTGCCCACAAGGCACGCCATGAGGAGATGCTCCGGGCCCTTAACTACACAGACTATGACATCACAGAGATTGAGAAGCACTGGATGGAAGGTATAGAATACCTCCGCAAGTTCCAGGTTATCGACTCAGAGCATGAAATAAACAAATTGCTCGAAAGCGGCAAGTCTATGCTTTGCGAGGGAGCTCAGGGTACCATGCTCGATGTTGATTTCGGTTCATACCCATTTGTCACCTCTTCCAACACAATCTGTGCCGGTGCTTGTTCCGGACTCGGCATCGGTCCGAACAAGATTGGTGAGGTCTTCGGTATCATCAAGGCTTATTGCACTCGTGTGGGTGCAGGCCCGTTCCCTACAGAACTCTTTGATGAGACAGGCACCAAAATGCGTGCCATCGGACATGAGTACGGAGCTGTTACTGGTCGTGAGCGCCGTTGCGGATGGATTGACCTTGTCGCATTAAGATATGCCATTATCGTCAATGGCGTTACACAACTCATTATGATGAAGAGCGATGTGCTCGATGGCTTTGACACAATCAAGGCTTGTGTGGCATACAAGCAGAATGGCGTTGAAACCGACCATTTCCCATACTCCATAGAGGAGGGCATAGAGCCTATATACAAGGAAATGCCGGGATGGAAGACAGACATGACACAGATGACCTCCGAAGACCAGTTCCCGCAGGCTTTCAAGGATTATGTGGCATTCCTCGAGGCGGAACTCAAAACCCCAATCAGGATTATCTCCATCGGTCCTGACCGCGAGCAGACCATAATCAGGAAGTAATCCCGCCTCCCGCGAAATCATAAATCACCAAATCATAAATCATAAATCACCAAATCATAATATGGCTTCCATTCCAAAAGGTACGCGGGACTTCTCTCCTGTGGAGATGGCGAAGCGTAACTATATCTTCAACACTATCCGGGAGGTGTATGCCCTCTATGGCTTCCAGCAGATAGAGACCCCCTCTCTGGAGAACCTCTCCACACTCATGGGCAAGTATGGCGAGGAGGGCGACAAGCTCCTGTTCAAGGTACTCAATTCCGGAGACTACCTCTCAAAGATTTCCGAAGAGGAACTTGCCTCAAGAAACTCCCTAAAGCTCGCCTCAAGGCTTTGCGAGAAGGGACTCCGCTATGACCTGACAGTCCCCTTTGCACGATATGTCGTGATGCACCGTGACGAACTCCAACTCCCCTTCAAGCGCTATCAGATACAGCCAGTATGGCGTGCCGACCGGCCGCAGAAGGGCAGGTACAGAGAGTTCTATCAGTGTGATGCTGATGTCGTAGGGTCCGACTCCCTTCTCAATGAGGTGGAGCTTATGCAGATTGTCGACACCGTTTTCACGAAGTTCGGCATACGGGTGCAGATAAAGATTAACAACCGCAAGATACTCTCCGGCATAGCAGAGTACATTGGAGCCGCCGACAAGATTGTCGATATAACTGTCGCAATAGACAAACTCGACAAGATTGGCATAGATAATGTTAACAAAGAACTTCTGGATGACGGACTTTCCGAAGAGCAGATAGAGAAGTTGCAGCCAATCATAAAGCTTACAGGTACTAACGAAGAGAAACTTGACACCATAGCTGAAGTACTCAAAGATTCTGAAACCGGACTTAAAGGTGTCGAAGAATGTCGTTTTATAATAAACACCTTTGAGGCTTCAAGGCACGATGGAGGCAAAACTACCCCCGCTTTTGGAGCATCAGCTCCGAATGAACTCCAGCTCGACCTCACCCTCGCACGCGGACTCAACTACTACACAGGCGCAATTTTCGAGGTCAAGGCTCTTGATGTTCAGATAGGCAGTATCACAGGCGGAGGACGTTATGATAACCTCACCGGCATTTTTGGCATGCCCGGCATTTCCGGCGTAGGCATTTCTTTCGGTGCAGACCGCATATATGACGTTCTCAATGCCCTCAACCTCTACCCCAAAGACTCCATTCAAGGCACACAGCTGCTCGCCATAAATTTCGGGGAGAAGGAGGCACTCTATGCCCTGTCCGTCATATCCGAAGTGCGTCAGGCTGGCATACGTGCAGAGCTGTATCCCGATTCCGCAAAGATGAAGAAGCAGATGAACTATGCAAACGCAAAGAACATCCCCTTTGTCGCCTTCACCGGTGAAACAGAAATGGCTGACCAAACTGTCACTCTTAAAAATATGGCAACAGGTCAGCAAACAACCCTTACCATACAAGACCTGATTACCACCCTGAAAAACAATGCGCAATAACAAAAAAGAGCCACCGTGTTCGGAGCATCGGCTCCGAAATTTCCGCGGCAGCAAACTATTCACTATTCTCTGTTCTCTATTCGTTATTCTTCTCCTCTGCTCCATGCAGCCCGACAAAGCTGTTACCCTGTTCATGATTGGAGACTCCACCATGGCTCAGAAGGATACCACTAAGGGACCCGAACGCGGATGGGGGATGATGGTGCAGGAACTGTTCAACCCAGACCTGCTCGTCGTGGACAACCATGCTGTGAACGGACGTTCCTCAAAAAGCTTCATCGATGAAGGACGGTGGCAGACCGTGCTTGATAAGGTTAAGCCCGGCGATTACGTCATAATACAGTTCGGACATAACGACCAGAAGGCGGAAGTAAGTCGCCATACCGATCCCGGCACAACTTTCGACGCCAACATCCGCCGTTTCATCATCGAAACAAAAAGCAAGGGTGGGCATCCCGTCGTCATGAACCCTGTTGCAAGGCGGAACTTCACAGGCAAACTCCCCAAAGACCATGACGACGAGGCTCTCCGCAACACCACCGCCTCCCCAAATACCACCGCCTTCGGAGCATCAGCTCCGAAATCTCTCGAAGGCGACACCCTTATCGACACCCACGGCTACTACCGCTATTCCCCTCGCGAAGTCGCACTTGAGCAGGGAGTTACGTTCATCGATGCAAACAAGATAACCCACCAGCTTGAGCAGAAGCTCGGGCCGATGGAGTCAAGGAAACTGCATCTCTGGTATGATGCAGGCGAAATCCCCGAACTTCCCAAGGGCAGGAGAGACAACACCCATTATAACATATATGGGGCAAGAGTAGTCGCGAAACTGCTCATTGACGAGCTATGCCACGAAGTCCCCGACCTCAAACAAAGACGACGCTAAAGAGCCGGATAAATCATAAATCATACATCCGCAAATCATAAACCAAAAAATCACATAAACAATGAAACGCTTTTACTCATTCATTATCCTCTCCCTCTTTGCCACCCTTTCAGTGATGGCACAGGCAGACAAACTCATTGGAAACTACTGGGTTGACCATAACGGCAAGCAATCCAAGGTCAAGTTCTTCAAGTATCAGGACGGCTATCGCGCACAGATTTACTGGGTCAGCGACAGCAAGAACCCGGACGGAAGCACAAAGCTCGATGTCAAGAATCCCGACAAGTCCCTGCGTAACATTCCGACATCACAAATCGTCCTCATCGACAAGCTCATCTATGACAAAGAAGACGACATCTGGAAAGACAGCAAAATCTACGACCCAACCAGAGGCATGAAGTTCAATGTCGATGTAAGGTTCAAGGACGAGAACACCCTCGAACTCAGAGGAAAGGTCGGACCATTCTTCAAGCGCATATACTGGAAAAGGATCAAGTAATTCCCGGCTATCCCCAGTTACCCCCCCAAAAAAAACATTAAAACCATGAACACCCGTTTCCTACCCCTGTGCCTTGCGCGTCAGCGCATGGCGTTTTCCCTTTTCGCTTTCTTCACCTTCTTAACAGTTTCTGCCCAGCGCCCCATTGTCTGGACCAAATACACCGCCGACCCAGCACCATACGTCCACGGAGACACTGTGTATCTCTACACCACACACGACGAAGACGACGCCGAAGGCTTCAAGATGTTCGACTGGCTCCTGTACACCTCCACAGATATGGTCAACTGGACAGACCACGGGGCAGTGGCATCACTCGCCGACTTCAAATGGTACAGAAACAACAACGGAGCATGGGCGGAGCAGGTCATAGAGCGCAGCGGCAAGTGGTACATGTACTGCCCTATACACGGAAACGGTATCAGTGTGCTCGTAGCCGACAGCCCTTACGGCCCATTCAAAGACCCTCTCGGAAAACCGCTCGTATGGCAGCGTGAACACTGGTATGACATCGACCCTACAGTATGGATTGACGATGACAACCAGGCGTACCTCTACTGGGGAAATCCCAACCTCTACAGCATAAAGCTCAATCCCGACATGATATCCACATCGGGCAGTATTGTACAGCACCCAAAAATACAAGACTATCAGGAAGGGCCGTGGCTCTACAAGCGTGATGGCAGATATTACATGGCGTTCGCCTCAACATGCTGCCCCGAAGGAATAGGATACGCCATGAGCGATAAGATAACAGGGCCGTGGCAGTACAAAGGCGATGTCATGCCACACACACAGCTTTCACGAGGAAACCACCCAGGCATCATAAGCTATAAAGGAAAAGACTATGTCTTCGGACTGAACTACGACCTCTGGGCAGCGCGACTCAAGTATGTAGGCACACCATACCGCCATGCCGAGCGACGCTCCGTCTCATGCCAGGAACTAAACTACCGTTCCGATGGAACGATAGAGCCAGTACCCTATTGGAGTAAGGACGGCGTAGAGCAGGTTGGTACTTTCAATCCATATCAGCGCGTCCAGGCAGAGACAATGGCGTATGCATGGGGACTAAAGACACGAAAAGACAATCAGGGAAACATCCTCCTCACACACATACACAACAACGACTGCCTCATGCTCAAGGGCGTTCTCTTCCAGAAGGCTTCTGCAGGCACCTTCATCGCAGACGTCAAGAATGTGCAAACCCCCGCAACCATCGAGCTACGCTTAGACAGCCCTGAAGGACAACTCATAGGAACAGTAAAAATACAAAATGACGGCACTGCAAAAGCAACCCTGAAACCTGTTGCCGGCAAACATGACCTGTGGTTCCGATTCTGCGCAGACAGCAAATCTGCATCATCACTCTTCGAATTCGACTGGTGGCAGATTCAAAAATAATCACTCCCTGTCAGATGCTTTCACATACGCAAAGATAATCTGTGCCAACAGTCTTAAACCCTGTATCACCGCGTATAGACTCCTGTTTGTGAGTTCTTTTCGCCCAATTTATTGGTCGGTATTGGAAGAAAATGGCATTATGCCCAAAATATTCGCCGATAAATTTGTGCGTATTGTTCACTATGTATTAACTTCGCGCCTGATACCAGCACAACAGACACGACATTTTCCATGAAAGACATTCGGATGGATAGCTCGCACACATCCGTTCCGAATAATATACCACACACTTGTTTTGAATAACACTCTCAAGCACGGAACGCGCCTTTATCGCAACGCCCGGCTGCTGTGGCATACAGTGGCAGGAATACGTG
>JABUUG010000029.1 GCA_021443285.1 Bacteroidaceae bacterium | reverse complement strand
GAGTGCAATCAAGCTCGCTTGGATTGCCGAGCGGTAGAAATATCGCCGCGTCTTTGCGGCAAAGTTATAACCTTTATTCTGTTTTCAAAGAATAAAACCGACATATATTCCAAAAATAGTTAGAAAAACACTAAATGAGGTCTATATATAGGGGCATTTCAAGAAGTTACTGCCATCAAAACGCCACATTTACGTCTCATACATTATCAATAAATTATACTTATCTGACTTATGGCTGCTCAGAGATAAGGATAAGTCTTATGGTGGGTTCTAAAAATTGGAGTTAAGGGAGTTAAAGAAGTTAAGGGAGTTAAGGGAGTTAAAGACAAATGTGTTTTTCCCGGATAACCGCTTGAACACAGACTATGTAGGTAATGTCTTTAACTCCTTTAACTCCCTTAACTCCTTTAACTCCCATTTATTGACGATCAAAAAAACTGGGGACGCTTCGCAGCGTCCCCAGTCATTATTGTTTATCCCTTAAATCTTTAGTTAGTCTTTATATAACTTCTGTGTATTCTTTAAGGAATCGTTCGGAAAGCAATCGTGTGATTACTTCTGGATCATCTTCTTGCCGTCCTTGATAACGATGCCCTTGTAGCTGTCGTTAACCACCTGGCCGGCGAGGTTGTAAAGAACAGACTTTCCTGACTGAGCGTCTGTCTTCACATTCTTGATGCCTGTAGGAGCCTGGAAGATGTTGAACTGACCTGCATTCAAGTCAATATCGATTTCCCATGCACCTGATGAAGGAAGAACAATCTGCTTGCCACCTGTTAATGCATCTAATGGAGCAAAAGAACCTTCTTCATATACGATACCCTCCTTCGGGAACTTCAGAGAATTTGCAGAGAAGAGCTCTGGGCTACCAGTCTTTGTTGAGATCCAGATAGCACCTACCGGGCTGTCTTCACCAACAATTATACTGTGCATTTCCCATTCGTCAACATAAGGAACTTCCTGTGGCTGGCCATTCTTGTCAGTAGCAATGAAGAGACCGTCCTTCTCCTCTATTTCTGAAGCCTTACCAGAGATATTGATGTTTCTGAAGTAGTAGTTGTTTGCACTCTCATCAACGCTGAGATTGAAAGCTATTGTGTAGAAACCACCATTTTTAGTCTGTTCTGCAGAAAGAGTTACAGACTTTGTCATTGTCTGCCAATCCTCTGTGAAAGAAACATTGTCTAACAATTGCCAGTGGTTGTAGACAGAAGGCTGTGCGTGTGCCTGTGTCTCGCCTGTTGCAGCGTGGTCAGCCTTGTAGTCGAATGAAACAGTGAATGAGTCGCCCGCCACCATCTTCTTGGGAGCTGTGATGAAGAACTGGTTGTCCCATGTCTGTTCCTGCTTGGCTGTAGCATGGAGCACAAATGCTTTTGCACCGTCAACCACCTCAATAGGTGCCGGACAGAGGTCCTTGCCCTTAACAGCAGTCCATGCGCATACTGTTGCGAAGTTTGGGTCGTTGTATGGCATTGTTGGGTTATCCCACTGGTCGATGTCTGGTGTACCATGCTCGTTAACAAAGTCAACCTGAGGAACAGGGATGTCGAGGACTACCTTTGGACCGTCGCCACCTTCGTGAGTAACCTTAATCCATGCAATCTGGAATGTGCCAACATAGTCACCACACTGAACGATAAAGTTTTCTTCAGCGTCTGCACTTGCAGTGTAAGTGAAGGTCTGCTCTGTCCACTCTTCGGTAACAACGCCATTGCCCCAAGGAGTGTCTCCAGTTAAGTTGGCAGGGATGAAGTTGAAGTTTGCAGCGTGGTCACCCTTGATTTTGTAAGTCAGAGTGTACTCAACACCCTCTTCAACCTGATAGCCACCAACTGGGAAGAACTGGCAGTCCCATGATGGGTCTGTAGCCTCGGCGCTTGTGAATGTCAGGCAGCCATCCTGCAGGGAGAGGCGAGCTCTTGCAGACTCAGAACCGCCCCAGCTGAAAAGCTTGATTTCTGTTTGCTTAGAGTAGTCCATGTCGAAATCGACTACCTCTACAGCCTTTGCACTTACGCATAATGCGAAGAGTGCGAAGAAAGTAAATAATTTTTTCATGATGAAAATAATTAAAAGTTAATAGATAAAGTTAATTAAAAGAAATATAGATTGCTTCTATAGTATGCGACGAACTCAGACAGACTACCTGCACGGGATTGGTTTGTGCAGGCTGTCTGTCTGAATAGCGATTATTTATTCACGAACTGCTGGAGATACTCAAAGAAGTCTTCAGTATTTGGAAGCGGCTCGCTTAGGGCTTCGCAGTAAGCTGCGTAAACGGCTGTGCGATCCCATCCTTCTGTCCAGATGCCTACAGGCTGTCCCGGACGCCAGCCGGAGTTTGACGGAGAGTCCGTGAGACACCACTGGCAGATGGCGTACTGCTGGGCAGCAGGCACAATCTTCAGGTACATCTGTATGATGAAGCGATAGTAGAACGCCATCTGCTGACGCTGCGCCAGTGTGAGGTCTTTTGTAAGCACATCCTCACCATTGGCATTCACATAGCCCATGTCGAGTTCTGAGATACGGACGAGCTTGCCTGTTTCAGCCATGAGGTGGAGCATCTTCACCATGTGGGCAGCCTTGCTTCTCATTACAGACTCGTTCTCGTAGTACGAGATGTGCATCTGTGTTCCGAGACCGTCAATCTTTGCGCCTCTTTTCTCCCACTCGTTCACCCAATAGATGAGGCTCTTGAGCTTCTTGTTGTCGTCCCAGTCGCTTTCGAGGTTGTAGTCGTTTACGAAAAGCAGGAGCTGCTTGTCGCCACCCTCATTGTTCCTGAATGCTGTACGTGCAGCCTTCTCAACGATTGGTCCGTACTCATAGCTGCCGAAATAGTCCTGCCAGTAGAAGTTGTTCTTCTTGTCTTCCTCAGAAGCTGTTTCGCTGTGCTGCAGGTCGTAGTACTGTCCCTCTATGCTGCCGGCGCCAGAGACTGCCTCGTTGATGAGATCCCATGCGAGTACACGCCCCTTGCATGCATTCATCATGCCGTTGCACCATGTGTTCATGGCGTATGTGAGGGTATCCTTCTTCTCCTCTGGAGTCTGCTGGTGCTCATAGTAGTGGTAAACCTTGATAGAGGTGTAATCCAAGGTCATATTCAGACGCGCCGGATTAGCTATAATAGAGATGCTTGTGGTTTCCTTGTCAACGTTGAAAGGTACAACAATTGTTGCCTCCTCTGCAAAAACCTCAACCGATGTGTTAAGGTCAGTTCCTGCTGCGCTGATTGGAAGGAGATTGCCAGCGACATTTGCTTTAACCACAATCTCAAGTTCATAATACTTACCACCCTGTACCGGAAGATTTTCTGTGAGGTAATACTTAAGACCTGTTTTACCTCCGGGGAAAGGTGCGTGGAGCACTCCGTCAACAACCTTTGGGTTGGCGCCCTTGGTAAGCTCAGTGAATGTGTATTGTGCGCCCTGACTGAAATCCAGGTCCTGGTCTGTAATCTGATAGTCTGGTGTGTGTGGGAATACTACGTCTGCCATAAGCGTGTTGAACCATTCCTTCGGCTGCTGTGCGTGCCAGGCGAGTGTGTGTCCGTAAACGCTCATGCTGTCAGCCTCTGCATTGTCGAGGAACGACTGCACGGTTCCGAAGTCCATCTTGCCTTCGTCACTGACTATCGAACCCATCTTCATTTCATTGCCAAGCACTACCTCCTTGAAGTTGCCCATAGCGACAGAATGAACGATAGTACGCTCGTTGTACTGACTGGCGTCAAGAGCTGCTGAAATCTTGAAATTAGGAGAAGCAGCCTCATTGACATATTGCTTTATGGGTTTGTATTCGTCATAGACCCTTGATGGGCGGTAGTCCTCAGGCATATCCACCTTGAAATCGGCGACAGTGTTATCGGCGCAGGCGGCAAATAATGCCGCTGCTGCCAATGTGCCTATACCTTTAGTTATAATATTCTTCATAATGTGCCAAAGATTTAATTTTTCTGATAGATAGGTGTGAAGAGCAGCTTCTGGTTAGTGCCGCGCGAACGCACAACGAGTGTGTCCTTAGTGCTGACAGTTACGTTCTCGTTCTCAAACTTCACGTTGTAGTCAAGATAAATCACATCGCGGTCTTTCTCGTTCCATGCCTTTATGGCTCCCTTTGTAACGAACTTTCCTGTACCCTGGGCGCTCACACCGGCAGTGGCGGATGAAATGGTACACTCGCCGTCCGGCTTGGTCTCGTTGAAAGTGAGCAACAAATCGCATGCCACACTTGTGCCTGTTGTCTTGAACGATACGGGGAAGCGTGCCTGCTTCATATTCTCAGTGGTCAAAGAGCAAATCTCGTCGTCTGCTGTTATCTCTCCACCAAACGTGTAGTCGTGGCGTTCAACGGTTAAAGCTGTGCCGTTGTCGTTGACATTGTCTATACCACGACGGATATACGAGGCATGCCATGGGTTCTTGTATCTTACGCAGTAGAGTATATAGTCCTTCGGCAGGACACTCCAGGCGCTCGCATCCTGACGCACCGCACCTGTTGTTGAGTTAGGCTTACCGCAGAGGATGCTGTCAGCACCCACCTGGCTCTTGATGACGAGAGGCACAACGTATGTACTCTTGATGGCGGCAGGGTCGTTGAAGAACTTGTCGGTGAGCTGCACCTCAACGTGTCCCATCATGTTGCTCATCTCGTTGAACGGAATGCTGTTGCTTCCGAGCTGGTAGTAGTCAGCGGGCATAGGCTTTACAGGGTCGCCGGCAACACCTGTACCGTCATCGAAATAGAGGTCGTTGCAGAGGCTGTTGTCCACATCCACCTGAAGGGTGATGTTGCGTCCCGAATATGCTCCACCCATAGTGGCGTAGATAGCGCACTTGTGGGCATTGTCGAGGCTGTTGTCATACTCGTCGTTACCCAGAACGATGTCGCGTATTGCATACTGGTTGGCGAAGTAAACCGTTGTTCCCTTCTCATAGTCGTCGTACTCTCTCTCGCCGTTCTTGCAAGAGGTTGCACTGAGCACAACAGCCCCCAACGCCATACCGTAAATATACTTCTGTAGTTTCATAATCGTTAAGTTCTATTTAGTCGTTTTTACTTTTACTGTAGGATAAGCATATTTACCATCCCTTGTTCTGCTCAAGGTTGCTCCACTTGTCAACCTCTCCCTTTGGAATAGGTCCGTAGCACTGGTAGTCGCTGAACTGGCGCTTCTCCACTTCTATGTAGGTTGGAGTGGTAGGAGTCTTCCAGTCGACGCCCTTTACAGCCTCGTTGAGAGAGAGCTTCCAGCGGCGCATGTCCCAGAAGCGCTTGTTCTCGAAGCAGAGCTCGAGGCGGCGCTCGTTGCGTATAAGCTCGGCAAACTGATCCTTGTTTCCCTTGACGCTCTCAAGGTATGGGTCGCCGTTTGTCTTGCCTACACCGGCACGCTGGCGGATAGCCTTGATGACGTCGTAAGCGGAGAAGCCGTTGCTGCCGGAGCCTGTCGGGCCCCATGCCTGGTTGGCTGCCTCTGCGTAGGCGAGGAATATTTCAGTGTAGCGTATGCGGATGGGGAAGTGATACTGCGCGAGGCTTGTCGACGGGTTGGGGTCGCAGTCTTCGCGGAGGAGCTTCTTGAGGTAGTAGCCCGTACGTGTAGAGGCGTCTATCCTGTTGATGGCATCATCAGTAGATCCGTAGCTACCTGTAGTGATTGTCGCCTTCTTGTATGTGGATCCATCATAGATGACGTATGCGCCGAGGCGTGGGTCGCGGCCTGCGTATGGCTTGACTGGGTCATAGCCGGAACGAGCATCTGTGATAGGATAGCCGTTCTCCATCGGGAAGGCGTCCACGAGGTTCTGCGACGGGTTGATACGTCCCTTGCCGTAGAGGGTAGGCGCGAAGTTGCTTGCCTCCTGGTCGAGACCCATATCCCAGCTGTCCTTACCGTTGGTGCGGTCGCCACGCCAAACTATTTCCGCTATATCGCCCTTGCCAAGGTCGTCAAGATAGCTTGTGTTGATATACCACTTGTGTCCTTCCGGGTCCATACCGCTGACACCGTTGATGCGCTTGAGCACTACAGCGGCGTAGTTGGCAGCCTCTTCGGAAGTAACACCACTGCCATCAGCGAAGGCAGGGCTTACGGCAAGCAGGGCTACCTGAGCCTTGATAGCCTCAGCAATGCGGCCTGACATACGGTTCTTTGCCTTTGCACCGAAAACGAGGTTGTAGGCACCAAGGGCGGCACCCTTTTCCCTGTACTTTGCAGGAATCTTGCCTTCCTCACCAACCTTAAGGTCAACATAGTCAGTAGGCAGGAGATCTATTGCGTTGTTCAAATCTTCCAACATCAACGCCACACACTCTGCAAACGTATTGCGTGCCACGTTGAAGTCGGAAGCACCGTTCTCAGGCTCCATGAGCATCGGCACGCCGAGGAGTGTGCCGGAAGTACCATAGCCGCCGTGTGCCATGAGCAGGTAGTAGTAGTGGAGTGCGCGGAGGGCATACGCCTCGCCCTTGAGCTTGTCGATAAACATCTCCTGCTTTGTTGCTTCAGTTGACCAGCTTACCCTTTCAACAACATTGAGGAAGAGGTTGATATACTGGATGGCACACTTTCGTGCGTCCCACTGCGACATGGGGTTGTTGTCGGAAGACCAGCTTCCCAGCGACATGGAGATATAGCCGCTGCTCTTGTCGTTTGTAACAGCATCGTCAGTGGCAACGTCCCAGTTGCTCTTTGTCTCGTATGGCAGTATGGCGTAAGCGTAGCCGAGCAAACCCTGAGCATAGTCAGGCTCCTTGAGCATCGCCTCCTCGCTATGGTTGTTCTCGATGGCAGGCTTGAACATGTCGTCGCAGGCACAAAGAGCGCTTACCAGGACTGCCGATAAAAATATATTCTTGAGTTTCATATCTATAATCATTTGTTAATTAGAACGCAACTTTAACACCGAGGTTGTAGTATCTTGTCTGTGGTGCGCTGCCTACATTCGTCTCCAGGTGCTTGCGCTCAGCAGAGATGGTAAGGAGGTCCTGAAGCATCACATAGACACCGACACCCTTCACGACCTTGTTTGTGAACCAAGGTGCGGGGAAGTCGTAGGTGAGCTGTACACGCGAGAGGTTGAAGCGGTCAGTCTTGTACATCCAGTAGTCAGAGTTAACGAAGTTGTTCGCGGCATTCAGTGCAGAGAGACGCGGGAACTTGGCAGTTTCCATATTTGTTACGTAATAATATGGATTGCCAGCGTTATCATAATCCAAAGCCAACTGTGCACGGTCGCGTACAACGGCAGAGTACTTAGAGTCGCCACTGATCTTGTAGTAAGAGCTGTTCTTGAAGTCGTATGCGCCGAAACCGCCCGTACCAAGCAGGAAGAGGGTGAAGCCCTTGTACTTCAGGGTGATGTTGATACCAAGAGTGAAAGGCGCTCCGTACCAACCGCCCTTGCCGAGATAAACCTCGTCCTTTGAGTCGATGACACCGTCGCCGTTCTGGTCAACGTAGCGGATATCACCTGCCTTTGCAGTAGAACCGAGGTTCTGCTTCGGGGCATTTGCAACCTCTATGTCATCCTTGAAGAGACCCATGCTCTGGAGACCCCAAAGACCATCAATAGGATGTCCCTGACGGTTGCGGTAAGTGTCAGAACCGTAGTTCTCGTCCTTTACGGAAATCTTCGAGTCGAAGTATGTACCCGATACACCGAGTGCGGCATAGAAGTCGCCGAACTGCTTCTGGAGCTTCACGCTGAAGTCGAAACCAGTGCGGGTATTGACATCGTTGTTAATCACAGGCTTGAACGATCCGTCAGGATAACCTGTCGCAAGGTGGGACGGGAATGTCGTCGGGTTGTTGATGAGGTAGCCGGACATCTTGTTGGTGAAGAACGAGAAGTCGGCGGTAACCAGCTTCTTGAAGAACGAACCGCGGAGGTTTACGGAGAACTCCTGACGTGTGAGATAGGTGAGGTCAGGGTTTGTACCCTGTGTAGAGTATGTGTACTGCTTTGAGAAACCGTCATTCCAACCGTAAGCATAAGCAGTAGCCCAAAGAGACTCGTAGAGGTAGAACTGCTTGCTGTTCATGACAAGGTCCATATCCTCGTGGAGGTTGCTGTAAGAGAGGCTGAGCATCAGGTCGTCAACAGCCGAGCCCTTGATGAACTTCTCGTTGCCGAGACGCCATCCTACAGATACAGAGGGCGAGAAAGCGCCACGCTTGCCTTCCGGCAGACGTGCCGAGTGAACGAACGCACCGCCGAAGTTCACATAGTAGCGCCTGTCGTAGTTGTAGTCAGCCTGGATGCCGAGGTTGGCATTGCTGTAGCGATGGTAGGAACCGCTCTTTGTAACCTGCCACATATTGCCCACGAACATTGCCGACACGTTGTGTACGCCGCCGAATGTGCGCTCATAGTCGAAGTGCCCGTTCCATGTAATGGTCTGACGGTCGGAGGTGTTGCTGGAGTTCTGCACACCTGAGTGTACCTCATCGCCAAGCTTTGTAAGTCCCACAATTACGTCCTTACCGTTGTAGTTGCTCCATGTAGGCACATAAATGGCGTACTGGTTGTCATACGAGAGGTTGTATGATGTGGCGTAGTCAACAGAGAACATCGTCTTGAACGAGAGTCCCTTTGTTACGGCACCGAGGTCGAAGTTCACACCTGCGTCAAACTGGAACTGGCGGCTGACGAACTGGCTTGTACCGGCAGCATATCCATCTGCAAGCACGTTGCTCATCGTCTCCTGTGTACCACCGAGGAAGTACTTGCCGTCAATGAGGTTCTGTGTGTTCTTAATCAAGTCCCATGCGGCAGTTGCATTAGGGTCAATGAGGTCGGTAGAGATGAGTGGAGACGCGCCCTGTGGATAGTTGGGGCGTACTGTTGCGGCGGCATCCCAGAGATTTCCCTTGCCGCTGCGTCCGTTGTAGAACGTGGCGCTGGCATTGGCGTAACCTGTGATGAAGTTGTTGATTATCACATCCACATTACCGCGAACGCTGAAGCGGTCGGTGTATGCACCGTCCCAACCACCATACTTGCGGAGGTCGCCGTAGTTGTAGTAGTTTACGTTTGCATAGAAGTGTGCGCGCTTTGCACCACCCTGTACCTCCACGGTAGCCTCAGTGCGGTTGTAAGCCTTGCGGATATAGTCCGACGAGTAGTAGTTGATGTCGGTGTATCTTGCAGGGTTGATGCCCGAAGCGTGGTTGTAGATGTCTGTAGCTGAGTAACGAGGGTTAGCGCCATAGTTGTCGTTCCAGAGAGCCTCGTTGTAGAGAGTCATGTATTCGGCAGAGCCGAGATACTCCGGCAGTGCCTTGGCAACATACCAACCGGTGTTCACACTTGCATCGATACGCAGTCCGTCAACCTTTCCACGCTTTGTGGTGATGAGGATGGCACCCTTGGCAGCCTTTGCGCCGTAGAGCACCACTGCCTGTGCGCCCTTGAGGAAGGTGATTTCAGATATTTCGGAAGGCTGCACGTTGTTTGAAGCACGTGCCACACCGTCCACGAGGCACAGCACTCCGTAGCTGTCGTTGGTGTCCATATTGTCGGTGTCGAGACCCCACAGGGACGCTCCGTTCCAACCACCTATGAGTCCGTCCATGTCGTGGAGGCTGTAGGTGGTGTTGTCCTTCTTTGCCAGCTCTTCGTAGTCAACTACAGAGACACCACCGAGGATGTCGCCCTCGTTCATCTGTCGGAACGCTACATGCACTTTCCTCTCAGCAGCTGTACTGTCGTCAGCCTCTGCTTCAGTCTGTGCACCTGCCGTCAGCGGAGCGCTGGCGAGTGTGGCAAAGAGAAATATTATTGATTTTATATTTTTCATAATATATTTGTTATTGTGTATTGATTCACGGTCAATGTATGTCGTTCATACACTAACCATTAGCCAACATATAATTAACCATTATTCCCAACCTTTATTTTGCTTGAATTCTGGGAAGAGATAGACTTCCTTGTCAGGGAATGGGAACCAATAGTGCTTTGCCTCAAGGTTACGCTTGATGATAGACTCACTGTGGAAGTTTGCAACCTCAGCCTTTGCCGGGTCGTTGGTAACATACCATGCGTCACTCTTGACACGCTCAAACTCATGAGAGTACTTCTCGTTGTAAGGAGCCTCTGTGAGGAGGAGCCAGCGCTGCAGGTCGCACCAGCGGAAGCCTTCGAAGGCAAGCTCCACGGCACGCTCGCGGCGAACCTCATCAATGAACAGATGGCGCTCTGCCTTTACCTCAGCCACTACGTTGCCACATCCTACGCGATCGCGAAGTTTGTTGATGGCTGCCTCAGCAGTGAGAGAGCAGTTTGTTGCCTTGCCCGTTGCACCGCTGACAGCAGCACAAGCCTCAGCATACATAAGGTAGATGTCGGCAAGACGCATATAGGGGAGGTAGCAGTGGAGGGAATGACCCCAGTCATAATACTGGTCACCCTCGTTGCACTGGTGTGGCACAAGCTTCTGGCAGAAATAGCCTGTCTGGCTTGAGATAGCCACGTCGCGCATGTCGCCGCCGGTGTAGAGCGTGCAATACTCGTAAGGTTTCATATCTGTCGGCAGCACATCGGCAGCAAGAACGTAGTGGAAACCGTCGAACACGATGTCGTGATAGAAGCGTGGGTCGCGGTTCTTGTACGGATACTTGGGATCCCAGCCGGAATTCGGGTTGAGTACGAGTCTGCCGTCCTGTACGAAGTAGATGGGCTGTCCGTTCTTCATACCGTACTGGTCGATGAGGTTTGCTGTAGGCTGGTGGATTACGTTGTCATGGGCAACCACCTTTGCATTCTTCGGACCGAACACCTTGGATGTGTTCCAGTTACTGTTGTTGGCGTTGCCGTCACCGTTGAACGAAGGACCGCGGAAGATAGCCTCCACCGAGCCCGGCATCTGCCAGTTCTGCGACACGGTGTAGAAGATATCAGAGAAGCAGCTTGAAGAACCTGTCTCGCGCACATGGTCATAAACATTGGAGTATTCAAACTTCGCAAGGTCATACTGTGTCTGACCACTCTCCACATAAGTAAGCAACTCGCCGAGTGCTTCGGCAGCCTTTGAGCACAATGTTGTGTTATACTTGTATGTCAGCGCACCGGCACCGCCCTTGCTGGCGCCAACGACACCTTCGTCCTTGTTCTCCATCAGCGGCGAACCTGCCCAGAGGAGACACTTGCCGAGATAGCCGAGAGCCATAATCTTGTTGATACGCAGCTGGTTGTTACCATATGTCGATACACCGGCGGCTGTGTCATCCCAGTTGATAGGGAGCAGGTCGGCAGCCTTGCGGAAGTCTTCTGCACATTTGGCGGCAGCTTCCTGGAAAGAAAGGCGTGGAAGGTTTGGCACTTCAGATGAGAATGCCTCTTCAACATAAGGAATACCTCCGAGATAGCACATCATCTCGAAATGCCACCATGCACGGAAGAAATACATCTGTCCCTGAAGCAAATTACGCTCTTCGTCGGAACCGTAGAAATACTTCTCCATGTTCTCCAGACCGAGATTGCACTTGCGTATGCAGTACCACGCGTGTGGATAGAGAGAGTGGTCAAAAGAGTTCTGCGAGGTAGGGACATTGCCGCGGTTGAGCCAACAGAGACCATTTGTCCATGCGCGGTAGTTGCCGAGGTCCACCTGGTGGGTCATACGGTCGTAAGCCTCAGGATTAAACACCTCATCGTCGCCCCAGTTCCATGAAGGACACCAGTTACATTTCTCCTTGTCAGGAATACAGTTGTAAATTTCCTCTACGTAGCCCTGGAAGTTCTTGAAGTTCTTGAAGGCCTCGTTTTCAGCCACATTTGAGTCTGGAGCCTTGTCAAGATAAGACTTGCAGGAAGTGAAACTTACAACGACACAAGAAAGGAACACTCCACAAAAGAGAGCCTTTATTATATAATTAATGTGTTTCATTGCTTGAATGTTAGAAATCGAGTTTAATACCTAAGTTAAAACGTCTAACGGTAGGATATGCACCGCCACCACCAGAGTAGCCACCGAGGTTACCTTCGCGGTCGTCAGGCATACGTGTCCAGAGGAAGAGGTTGTTACCGTTGAGATATACCTTCAGGCGGCTCAGACCGATAGTCTTTATCCAGCCCTTAGACCATGTGTAGGAAACCTCGACGTTCTTCAGACGGATGTATGAACCGTCATAGAGGAACTGTGTACCGTCGTTGTAGCTGGTCTGCGAGTTCCATCTTGGCACTACCACGTCGCCTGTACCAGTCTGTGGGTTCCACCACTGTCCGTTGTCGTAAACGGTGAGCAGGTGCATTGAACCCGAGAAGGTTGTGAGGCTTACGTCGCGAGTTACGTTGGTAACGCCGTAGAACTGTGCGAAGAATCCGAAGCCCTTGTAGTCGAGACCGATTGTTGCGTTGTATGTGTTCTCAGGCGAACTGCTGTACTGGTAAGGTGCCTGGTCATTGGCATTGACAATACCGTCACCGTTGAAGTCCACGATGTAGTGGTCGCCGATGAGCATACTACCGTCGTTTGCATCATGGCTTGGAGTACCGATGAGCATATCATAGTTCTGGATGAAGCCCTTGTCAATGTGTGAGCGATACTGGTTTACAGCATAGCCTGCATCACGACGATAGCTTGGAAGCAGTACAGGGTCATCACGTACAATAACTGTATTGCGCGCGTGGGTCATGTTGAAGTTACCCCACAGGCGGAGACCATTCTGGAACACCTTGTTCACACGGAGCTCAAGTTCGTAACCCGTGGTCTTTATCTCACCCTTGTTTACTGAAGGAGGTGTACCACCGAAATATGCAGGCACTGTGCGCGAGTCACCGGCAACGAAGATGTTGGAGCGGTCGTCGCGGAAGATATCAACGCTACCGGCAAGCAGACCGTTGAGGAACGCGAAGTCGATACCGATGTTCTTCTTTACCACAACCTCCCACTGTATGTCGGGGTTACCGATCTTAGATTCACGATAGAAGCCATAGATACTGTTGTCGCCGTTGAGGGTGTTCATCTTTGCGTTACCGGCAGCTGCGGCCCACTCTGTCATATAGAGGAAGCGGTCGCCCGATGCATCGGAACCGATCTGACCGATAGAGGCACGTATCTTCAGCATGTCGATGATGTTCTTCTCGCGGAGATACTTCATGAAAGGCTCCTCAGAGATTGTCCAGCCGACAGCACCTGAATGGAAGAAGGCGAAGCGGTTTTCCGGAGAGAACTTCTCAGAACCGTTATAGGCACCGTTGTACTCCATTGAGTAGCGGCTGTGCCAGTCGTAGGTTACACGGAACACCCAGTCTTCACGGAGCGATGGAATAACGCTGTTGTTGGCGTTCTCCTGACGTGAGAAGAGTCCCATGGCTGATACGTTGTGCTCGCCGAACTTGCGCCCCCAGTAGAGCTGCAGAGAGTAGTAGAGGTTACGGGTGGTGTTCCATATGCTACCGCCCATCGTGCTCCAAGAAACCTTCTCTGACCAGTCGTAACCATCATAAGAGTCCACCTCATGACCGTTGAGCACCTGTCCTGTTTCAGGACGTATGAACTTGGTCTTGGAATCGTTGTAGAGGTCGTTGATACCACGGTTACCCTCGGTGAAGATGTTGTCCCAAGAGATTGTGCCACGGAATGTCAGACCCTTTGTGATGAAGTCGAGCTTCTGCTCAAGGGTGAAGTCTGTGGTGATACGTGTGTTGGTTGTCTCTGCAAGACCGGCGAGTGCGAGGCTCTGTGCGGAGTTCGTTACGTTAGAAGCATCCGGATACATACCCCATGATCCGTCAGAATACTGTGGCACGAACACGTTTGGTGCGATGTTGTAGGCACCCGACCAGCGCTGCTGCTCCTGCCATGCGTCGCCCTGGTTGGCGAACGGAGCCTTCTTGATACCGTTAGAGCCGGCGAGGTTAACCTTCAGGACTGTGGATTTTGTAATCTGGAAGTCGAGGTTGCTTCGTACGTTCAGACGGTTGTAGGCGAATGTACTGTTGTAGCCGCGGTGGTTGTCGTAGAGCTTCGAGAGGTCGCCTTCGTTCACATAGTCGAACGCAACGAAATATTTCACGAACTTCGTACCACCCATTACATTAAGGTTCACGTTGTACGACATTGCGGTGTTGTCGAACAATGCCTCCTGCCAGTCAACATTCGGGTAGCGCTCTGCCTGGCTGTAGTAGCCCAGCAGGTTGCCGTTCTTGTCGTAGTTGGCGACAACCTCGTTGGACTGGTTGCGGAAATTGTTGATGAACGACATCGGGCGGTAGTATGCCCATGAAGTGTCGTCGATGTCCATTTCATTCTCGATGGCCTCGTTGCGGTAGCGGTAGCTGTCGTAAGAGTCATACTTGCGCGGCAGCTTCGACACAGCCTTCAGAGTGGCGTTGAAGCCGACATTGATCTTTGCCTTTCCCTCTTCACCACGCTTGGTAGTGATGAGGATGACACCGTTGGCACCCTTCACACCGTAGACGGCGGTTGCGGATGCGTCCTTCAGCACAGACACCGTAGCTACAGAGGTGATGTCCACCGATGACAGCGGACGCTCGATACCATCCACGAGGATGAGCGGGCTGGCGGAGTTGTTCCACGAAGCGGCGCCACGGATGGTGATCTGCGGGTCGTCCTCACCAGGCTGGCCTGAACCCTGCACGGTAACAACACCGGGGAGGTTACCTGTGAGGGCGGTTGCCACGTTGGCGACACCGGCGGTACGCTCAAGCACCTCACCGGTGGTCTGCGTGATGGCACCCACCAACGACGCCTTCTTCTGCTGGCCGTAACCAACGACCACCACTTCCTCGAGCTGCTTGTCGTCAGGGTCGAGCGTCACGGAGACGGTCTTGCCTGCAGAAGTCTGCACCTCTTTCGTATTCATACCGATGTAAGACACCACGATGGTGGCCTTACCGGAAACGCCGAGCGAGAAGTTTCCATCGAAGTCGGTGATGGTGGCGTTCTTGGGATTACCCTTCTCTACCACGCTCGCGCCGATGATGGGCTCGCCTTTGTCATCCTTGACCGTACCCTTGATGGAACCGCCCTGGGCAAATGCCAATGCTGTTCCCGCCAAGAATAGCGCCAGACAACAAAGAAATCTACGAAGTCTTTTCATAGTTCTTTCCATTGCACGTTTTAGGATTTTAATTAAGGTTAAATATTATTGTTAGAAAAATTGTTCCGAGGTCTGCCTCCGCCGCTCTTCCGCCGCCTCTCCCCGGGGCTTTCCCCAGGGGGGGCCAATCCACGCAAAAGGGCGGTTTTCAAGCGTAAAATCAGGTGCAAATATATATACATCAAGGAAAAACGGGAAATGCAAAAGAAAATAAATTACTCAAAAATGATACAACGACTATAACAAAAGAAACAAATATCTTTTATTTTAAAACATGGCGCACGCGCATTTTCTTGATATTCAACACTTTCCATGTCCACCTAAATTTTTGAAAACAAATCTTAAAAAATGTTTAATTTTCTCATGGAAACGGCAGGAAAACGGCATTTTACGTCATAAAAAGCGAGGTTTGCCTCCATCAAACACATCAGGGCTTTCTTTTATCAATAAATAAGACTTATTTGACTTATGGCTGCGCCGGGAAGAGAAAGAATAAGTCAGATAAGTCAGATTTATTGACAGACTCCACACATCAATAAATAAGACTTATCTGACTTATGGCTGCGCGAGTGGATGACGTATTGATATAGGAAGATATGCCACTCAGCACACCTATATATACCCCTTACGCCAGTACTTTGGGCATAAAGTACTGCAGTACTCCATTAGGATTACTGCAGTAATCGGGCA
>JABUUG010000299.1 GCA_021443285.1 Bacteroidaceae bacterium | reverse complement strand
CACCTACCTCTCCATGAAGTTAGGGCAGCACGACTATACCACCGCACGCCGGGTACTCGGTAACACCACCACGCTGAACATCATCATCGGACTCGTCTTCGGAGCTTTCTCGCTGATGTTCCTCGACCCCATCCTTTACTTCTTCGGTGCCACGGAGACAACCATTTCATATGCCAGAGAATACATGATATGGATACTCCTCGGCAACGTTTTCACGCATCTTTATTACGGAATGAACGCCCTGCTCAGGGCGGCAAGCAGACCCAAGCTCGCAATGTACGCCACGATGTTCACCGTTGTGCTGAACACAGTCCTTGATCCTATTTTTATATATGTCTTTGACATGGGCATAAAAGGAGCTGCTATTGCTACTGTGATAGCACAGTTTCTTGCCATGTGCTGGCAGTTCAGACTGTTTTCCCGCAAAGAAGATGTGCTTTATCTTGAAAAAGGAACATTTTCTCCAGAGGCGGATATTGTGAAAAACATCATCGCCATCGGCATTTCCCCCTTTGCCATAAACTTCTGTGCCTGCATAGTCGTGATATTCATAAACACAGGACTCGTTAAGTATGGCGGCGATTTGGAAGTCGGGGCATTCGGCATTGCGCATCGAGTAGGCTTCATCTTCTTCATGTTTGTCATGGGAATAAACCAAGGTATGCAGCCGATAGTGAGCTACAACTATGGAGCGCAGAAGATGCAACGTGTGAACAAGGCACTCTACCTCTCCATTGCCGCCGCAACCTTTGTTACCACCGTGGGATTCCTTGTCGCGGTTGGAATACCAGAGTTTGTGTGCCGCTTGTTCACAAGCGATCGCCTTCTCATAGAGCGTTCAGCCTACGCCCTGCGCATAAACCTGTGCGTCTTCCCGCTTGTAGGCTTTCAGGCAGTCATAGGAAACTTCTTCCAAAGCATCGGAAAGGCAAAAATAAGCATCTTCCTCTCCATCTCGCGACAGCTCCTCTTCCTCCTCCCAATGCTCCTCCTCTTCCCACTCGTGTGGGGGCTTGACGGCGTGTGGACATCAATCCCTGCCAGCGACACTATGTCTGCGCTTGTTACTCTCGCAGTGTTCATGTATTACAGATACAACCGTAAAGGCAATATCTATTAATTATGAAGTGGAGTTAAGGGAGTTAAAGGAGTGGTAACTGAGGTTGGGAGTTAAGGGAGTTAAAGGAGTGGTAACTGAGGTTGGGAGTTAAAGACA
>JABUUG010000298.1 GCA_021443285.1 Bacteroidaceae bacterium | reverse complement strand
CAATAACTACACTTCACTCCCATTTATAGAACCCACCTTAATACAAACCTATCTGGTGAGGCTGAATTTTATTGAGAGCCCGAAATCCTGGGTTGTTGTCGGGTATGATGATGATGTGAGGAGAGGGACGTTCTTCTGGAAGTCGTAGTAGAAGCTGAGTGAGAGTAGTCGTGAGAGCATATACTCTGCTGAAAATGCGATTTTTGTTGCCTGATTTCCACTACTTGCCGTAGAGGTGATTGTTGCGATGTCTCGTGTGATGGAGACTTGGTCGCGGAAGGAGACGTCGAGACGGAGGTTGAGGTCGTTGTTGAAACCGTTTTTGCTTGTTGTGTTTTTTGTCTCATTCTTTTTGTTTGCCTCGTCATCTTTTTTGTTTTTTGATTTGGCTTTTCTTTTTGTCTGTCCCCAGGAGAAGAGTTTGAGGTTGTTTATCTTGTATGCGAGTCCAATGACGAGGTCGTTGGATGACGCCTCGTTGAGCTGTATGCTTGTGGTGGAGAGGCTGAGCACTCTTGTCTTGCGGTATTCCACTTTGGCGGTGAGGTTGTTGTAGAATGTCATATCGACTCCTATGAGTGGTGAGAAAGACTCGTTGATGCTGACGGTGGAGACGTTGAACATAGAGCTTGGCCGGGGATTGCCAGTCTCGGTGTCGGTAACAAATCCGAGTCCGTTCATATACTCCATGAATGTGGAATAAGATGTGTATGCTCCTACGGCATAGACGCTCTTGTATGCGTGGTTGATGTTGACGCTCTTGAACCACTGGCTGAGGAATGGCAGCTGGGAGAGTCCGCTGTAACGTATTGTCCAGTTAGGCAGAAGTTTGGCGAGTGATGGGAAGATGTCGAGTGAGGAACCTCCGCTGAGGGTGTAGTTGCTGAGGAATGCCGGTATGAGGACGTCTGCGGAATACTGCTTCACGCCTCCATACTGAGCGGGGTCGAAGGTCTTGCCCGCGAGGTGCGTACCTTGCGGATAGACAGAACCCGCGTACTGGTCTTCTACGCGCTGACGGAACTGGGGGAGGGAGTTGCAGAACTTCTCAAAGCTCTTTGAGTAGAAGCCGTTTGTGGCGTCGCCTCTGGACTCGAATGCGGAGCCGAGGGAGATGGTTGTCATGGTGAAGTTTCCGGAGCGTGTGGTGGGGCGTCCCTGATACATGTACTGTATGCTCTTTGCCTCGGTTGAGAGCCGGGATGCATTGACGTCTATCTTGAGGTTGCGGAT
>JABUUG010000297.1 GCA_021443285.1 Bacteroidaceae bacterium | reverse complement strand
CGAAAGCATCAGCAGGTTCACGCAACAGTTCCTTTTCCACCTCCTCAAGATACGTTTCTGGCAGCACCACATCGGAATCAAGTATCAACAGGTACTCCCCGCCAGCACGCTCAGCACCATAGTTGCGGCTCTGCCCAGGTCCGCTGTTCTCCTTGTAATAATAATGAGTAGGTAAGACATCCTTGAACCTGTTGCATACATCACGACACGGAACACTGCTGCCGTCTTCAACCACATAAACATCAAACTCCCTGAAAGTCTGTTTTGCAAGACTTTCAAGGAGTTCGCTTATTTCGTCCGGTCTGTTATAGACAGGAACTATAATGCTGTATTTAGCCATTACTTAGCTTCACGTTGGCCCATGAAAGCTTATTCCTTTACACGACCGAGATAACTACCGTCGCGCGTATCTATCTGTACAAGGTCGCCTTCATCTATGAACAGAGGCACACGAATTTCAACACCCGTTTCAAGTGTTGCAGGCTTAGTGGCGTTTGTCGCTGTGTCGCCCTTAACACCAGGCTCGCTGTGTGCAACACGCAGGTTTGTCTTAATAGGCATTTCTGCATAAAGCACTGTGCCGTCTGTAGTGTCGGAAACAACTGTTACGATATCAGACTCCTTCATGTAATCTACACCAATGATGAGGTCTCTTGCAATAGGCACCTGCTCGAAAGTCTCCTGACTCATGAAAATAAGCTGCTCGCCGTCCTGATAAAGATACTGGTAGTCACGGTGTTCAATGACCACATCCTCAAGTTTCAGTCCAACCTGAAATGTGCGTTCCAGCACTCTGCCGTCAGCCACATTCTTCAGTTTTGTGTTCATAACAGTGTTTCCCTTTCCAGGCTTTCTGTGCTGGAACTCAATGCATACCCAGATGCCTCCGTCCATGCGGATACATGTACCCTTTTTAATGTCTTGTGAGTTAATCATACTTTTATACTAATTAGTGATTGTTAATTCCTCTCATGTGCTTCAGGAACGAAGAAACACGCCACGAAATCCAAGACGAATTGTTTTTCAAAAAGTTCCTGACGCCCTAAAAACGGGGGCAAAGGTAATGCTTTTTGTCATAAAAATAACTTTTTTCCTCTTTTTTCTTGTTCATTAGAAAATAAACATCTACTTTTGCAGCCCAAAAGTGCATCACTTCCATGTGTTTCATGCAAATAAACAGGCAATAATAAACAGAAAACAAACATAATCGATTATGAAAAGAACATTCCAACCA
>JABUUG010000296.1 GCA_021443285.1 Bacteroidaceae bacterium | reverse complement strand
GTAATCGGCTTTGCCGCTTTCACAAAGCGAAGCGACTGAAAGAATAGTTTGCTACCGCAATAGTGAACGTAAAGAGCCTCTGCGGCAGCAAACTTTTCACTCTTCATTATTCGTTATTCACTATCAGGGCTGGGTGGTGGTTTATTGGATAAGTTTCTCACGCTCGGCAATCAAAGCAAACTTCATTGCACTCACTTAATCGAAACTTTGGAGTTTGAACTCTGCTATGCCTTTTATGTCTGTTTCGCTGGCGCAGATGTATGCCTTGAATGTGCCTTCCTCGGCTATGAAGGCGTGGTCTTTCTCACTCCAAAATTTGAGCATATCGTCGGTTATCTCAAAGGTAACTGCTTTTGTCTCTCCTGCGTTGAGAGCTATCTTCTTGAAGGCTTTAAGCTCTTTTGTGGGTCTGGACACGCTGCATTTGGGGTCGCCGATGTATAGCTGCACAGTCTCCTTTCCGTCGCACTTGCCCGTATTGGTGATGTTGAATGTGAGTGTCAGCTTGTCGCTGGGCTTCATTGACTTTGCGGAGATTTGCGGTTTGCTGTATGCAAAGGTGGTGTAGCTGAGTCCGTGTCCGAAGGGGAAGAGCGGTTTTACGTTGTGTGTGTTGAAGTGGCGGTAGCCGACGTAGATGTCATCCTTGTAGTAAACCTGCTTGTTCACGCCGGGATATGCCTCCGGTCCGAACTGTGTGAAGTAGTAGTCGGTGTATTCCTTTGCCCATGAGATGGGGAGTTTGCCGCTTGGGCAGACTTTTCCGGAGAGAATGTTTGCCATTGCCCTGCCGCCCATAGAACCGAGGTACCACACGTGGAGGAATGCCTGGATTTTGTCTGCCCATGGCGCATGGAATGCGGAGCCGCCGTTTGTTACGACAATGATGTTCTTCTGTATGCCGGCGAGTGCTGTGATGAGTTCGTTCTGTCCGAACGAGAGGTCGTAAGACTTGCGGTCGGACTCTTCGCAGTCCTGATGCTTGTTCTTGTTGAGTCCTCCGATGAAGATGATGAGATCTGCCTGTTTAGCTTTTTCTATAGCCTCATCATAGAGTTTCTTCTGTATGTTGTCTGCCACTTTATGTTCGGTGGAGAAATCTGTTTCGCCGCTCTGATAGCCTTGGGCGTAGATGACCTTGTCGCCGTAGAGAGCCTTTATCTCATCAAGAGGGAAGTAGTCTTTCTTTGTTTTCAGTTCTGAGGAACCGCCTCCTTGGCTGAGGTCGCGTGTGGCATTCTC
>JABUUG010000295.1 GCA_021443285.1 Bacteroidaceae bacterium | reverse complement strand
AAAAAAGATAACAAAAAGAAGGTTTAAGACGAATTGTTCTCTAATGGACTATTTGGGATTAACTCCCCTTAGATTATGGCATCCGCAGCACCCTCACCCCTCTTGAGGTTCTGACACGTCTCAGATACTCCTGAAGGGTTCTTTTTTCGTCAATCACCCTGTTCCTGTCTGACGACGAATGCCGCATATAAAGCCCGGTTTTACGCCATGTGGCGAAACCGACATGCTGCACGTCGAGTCCGCGCTTGTTGGTTACTATCACAATGATGTCTCCATCACGGAATATGCTGCGTAACCGCTTCTCATCTGCCGCCGCAAACTTATCCTTGGGGATATACCGCACGGCACGCGAAGAAAGCCTTTTCTCTATTTCCCTCAGGCGGTTCCATGCATCCCTGTCGCGCACGGTCTGGGGATATTCCTTGGGGTGGGTGGTGATATAGTCAATCTCTTTCTTCTCTCTGACGGACAGCCCTTCCGGCAGGGCTGTTTCCCTGACAAGTCCGTTGCGCGTATTTTCCTCCACCCACGCGGAGAAGTAGTGGTTTCTGTCCTTCCACTCCGGATTCCTGTTTCCCGCATACCTTATGGCGCACAGGTATCTGCAGAAGCCCTGGAACGTGAAATCCTTTCGGGCGGCTGCCAGCGACAGTGCCAAGACAGTCTCCACATACGTTGTGCAGTCCACGAACCGCACGTTTATGCCGAGCAGTTCGCCACGCCGCTTGTTCGTCTTAATGTAAGTACCCTTATATGGCATACCAAGGAATTTCTGGCTGAAGAACAATGTGAGGTTCGTGGTGTCACCCAGACTCTTTGCCTCAGCGAGCCACATCCCTATCTGCCGCCTGTCCGCCTCACTGCAGTCTATCAGCGATTCCGGGACAACGCCTCTGCCGCCGTACTCCATCCACCTTTTATCCTTCTTTACCTTCCCTACTTTCTTTCCCCTCTCTACCTTCTCTACTTTATTTGCCTTCCCTACAGAATCACCGTCCGCAGAAACATTTTTCTTGCCTCCATTAGTGCAACAAGACACAATGAAGGCAAGAAACACAAGACATATATAATATGTAAACCGCATATTATTATAGGCAATATCTATTTAATAGGCTTTGCCGCTTGCCATAGCAAGAATTATGAAGTTAAAGGAAGTTATTCGTTAAATGAATGGAAGTGGAGTTAATGTGGAGTTAATGTGGAGTTAAAGTGGAGTTAATGTGGAGTTAAAGTGGAGTTAAAGTGGAGTTAAAG
>JABUUG010000294.1 GCA_021443285.1 Bacteroidaceae bacterium | reverse complement strand
AGTGACATTACCCTTTTGCGCAGAAGTCATTTGTCACTTTAACTCCACTCTAACTCCACTTTAACTACCCTTCACTACACTTAAATAACTCTCCACATTAACTCCACTTTCCTTTAACCCAAAATATTAATAAAGTGGTGAAGGATAAACGCCTTCGTCCACAAGTTTCTGTATGCGTTCCACTGTCTCCGGGCGGTCGGCAGAGTATGTTACGCCGAACCACTTGCTTGTGGTGTCGAGCACCTTCACTGAAGATGTGCCCTCTGTGATGAGCTTGTTCACGAGCAGTGGGATGAAGAACTCGCTCTTCGGGTTCTCAAGGTTCTTCTGGCATGAGAGGAACTCCTTGAAGAACTCTTCAGAATACTTGAAGTAGTCGGGTGTGAAGCCCCATACGTTCATTGATACCGGTGTGGTGTCTGGTATAGCCACCCATTCCCCGTTCTCGTCCTTATACTTCACTTCGCCATCGCGACGCTCTATCTCTGTGCGCTCAACAACGGTTGTCAGGTTGCCGCCATCGTCTGTGGAGCAGATGCCGCGAGCCACAGTGCCGTTCTCCGAGAGGGTGTTGCCTACGCGGAAGCCCACCATGGCATACTGGTCGTGAGCGCCTTCCGGCAGTTCGCTGAGGAACTTGCCAATCACCTTGAAGCAGTCGCGGTTGTAGAAGTCGTCGCAGTTGATTACGCAGAATGGCTCCTTGACGGCGTCCTTTGCCATAAGCACGGCATGGTTTGTTCCCCAAGGCTTCACGCGGCCCTCTGGTACGGAGAATCCTTCCGGCAGAGAGTCGAGTGCCTGGAAGCACAGCTCTACAGGTATCTTGCCCTCATATTTTGAGAGCACCTGCTTGCGGAAGTCCTCTTCAAAGTCCTTGCGAATAATCCACACTATCTTGCCGAAGCCAGCCTGTATGGCGTCGTAGATAGAGTAGTCCATGATAGTTTCACCGTTAGGTCCGAGTGTGTCGAGCTGCTTCAGTCCGCCGTAGCGGCTGCCCATACCCGCAGCGAGGAGTACAAGAGTAGGTTTCATGTCTTTCTGTTTATTAGGTTTGTGATTATTAATCGGGCGCAAAGATAGTCAAATCCGTTCACTTATATAAAATTATTGTGTATTAGTGGCAGTATTGTTGGCATATATTGACTAATTTGCATGTTCCTTTCTTGGTTTTTGGGTGGGAATTATAGGCAATGCCAATGTTTGATGCCGAAAGATAAGTCCCATAGATTATGATTATTCCAGTACTTTATGCCCTAAGTACTGCAGTACTTTATGCCAAGTACTGCAGTAATT
>JABUUG010000293.1 GCA_021443285.1 Bacteroidaceae bacterium | reverse complement strand
AAAAGATAACAAAAAGAAGGTTTAAGACAAATTGTTCTCTAATGGACTATTTGGGTTTATGGGGGATAGGGCTTGTCAATCAGCCCCATCATCGCAGGTATTGTCAGCCGTTCAGCGAGGTTCTGTGGGTTACCTCAAGTCTATGACCTCTGCGTCGGGGTAGTCCTTTTTGTTGAATCTGAAGGTTGATTCGGGCAGTGAGGCTGTCTTGTAGTTGCTTATGGCGATGGTTGTCCATGCGCCCTTGCTGCCGAGGAACTTTATCTGTACGGGTTGCAGACTGCTGTTCAGCGTGATATACACCTCCTTGAACGACTTGGAGGTGGTGGCCTTCATGTGTACCTCCGTGCCTTTGGCGGTCTTTTTCTGCGTCAGGTCGTAGCCGCTCTTGTAGAGATTGATGAAGGCGTAGGGGTTCACCACGGATATCTTCTTGTTGTTCGGCGCACTGATGTTCACCTCGTTGGTAGATTTCATGTATGTCCACTGCGTCTTGCCGTTGAACCATACTGTTGCCTGTCTGCCCTTCGCGCAGAATTTCTGCCCTTTTATGGCTATTGTGCCTTCGTCGTTCATCTGCCCGGTGGCCTTGTATGTTGCGGATATGCTCGACTTCTTGAACGCCGCAGCCGCCTTGTCCATCGTGGCCTTAGCGTCTTGGGCAAAGACAGAGATACTGGTTATCAGCGATATAACGATGGTTAAAAATATCTTTCTCATTGCTTTTAGGTAAGTTCAATAAATTGGAAGCTAAGGGGAATTAATAGATATTGCTTTTATTGATAATCTTTGTTCCGATAATAAATATCCTGTTTACCTGTTATGCAGCCCTTGCAGCAGGTTGTCGAGCTGCACGATGTCGGCTATCAGCACCTCGCGCGGCTTGCTGCCCTTTGCCGGCCCCACTATGCCGCATTTCTCCAGCTGGTCCATCAGTCGTCCGGCGCGGTTGTAGCCTATGGCGAACTGCCGCTGTATCATGCTGGTGCTGCCCTGCTGCGACGATACGATGCTCTGCGCCGCCTGGTCGAAGAGCGGGTCGAGGTTGTTTATATCCACATCTGTCGGTCCGCCGTCGCCCTCCTCTGCCGGTGGTTCTGGCAGTTCGAGCGGTTCTACCGGGCCGGGCTGCTGGTTGATGTATTCCACGATGTCCTCAATCTCCGGCGTATCAACAAAGGCGCACTGCACGCGCACTGGGTCGGCACCGTCGAGGATGAGCATATCGCCCTTGCCTATCAGCTGGTTTGCGCCCGGACGGTCGAGGATAATCTTCGAGTCGTTGCTCTGCGATGTGCGGAA
>JABUUG010000292.1 GCA_021443285.1 Bacteroidaceae bacterium | reverse complement strand
CTCTAATGAACTATTTGGGATAAACGCGATGGAGGATGCACTGTTTTTGTGCATCCTCCATCGCGTTGTTACAGGCCTCCGCTACTGTCTCCAGTTGATGAGATAGAGCTTGTCGGTGGCGCGGGTGATGGCGGTGTATAGCCATCGGTAATACTCTATGCCGGTCATGTCCTCTGTGATGTAGCCTTGTTCTATATACACATGCTCCCACTGCCCGCCCTGCGCCTTGTGGCAGGTGGAGGCGTAGGCGAACTTTATCTGCAGGGCGTTGTAGTACGGGTCTGCCTTCAGGGCTTTCAGGCGGTCTGCCTTGTGGGGCATATCGGCGTAGTCCTTCATCACCTCCTCGAAGAGGTGCTGCTGCTGTTCGTAGGTGAGCGAGGGCGATTCCGACTGGAGGGCGTCGAGGAGTACGGTGCAGGTCATCTCGTAGTTGTCGTAGTCGGGAAACTCCAAAGTGCAGGTGCTGAAGACGAATCCGTAATACTCTTCCTCGTTTTTGAGTTGCTTTATGCGTGCGCGGTCGCCGTTGGCAATGAACGCCATGGGCGCAGACTTGTCGCGCTCCGTCCAGTAGTAGTTGTTCTTCACTATGGTTATGATGTCGCCCACCTCGAGCAGTTCCTCACACTCGCGGCACATATTGCGGATGCCGTTGTTGTAGCGGACAGCCATCTTGTTGCTGCGCGTGACCACCATAGTCTCATCGACCCCCATGTCGTAATAGCTGTTGTCGAGGGTCTCTATCAGTTCGTTGCCGGGCAGCACCTCTATGTCGCTGAAGCCCTTGAGTTTAAGCTTGGGAAACTCGTGTACCCTGTCCTCGGCAATCATAGTGCGGATGAGCTGTGCGTTGTAGAGTATTCCCGACTGCGATGTCTGGCGTACCACCTCGTCAAGCTCTGCATGATAGACGTTCAGGTATCGGCCTCTTAGCACTTCCTCTGCCAGTGCGGGCGACTCATCGCTGCCGACGGGCGGAAGCTGGTATCGGTCGCCAATGAGCATCATGCGGCACGAGCCGTTATAGACATACTGGATTAGGTCGTCAAGCAGTCGTTCTGTGCCGTCAATCATTGAAGCCTCATCGACGAGGAAGAGCGTGTTGGCAGCCATGTTGTCGGCGAGCTGAAACTGTCCGTCGAGTCCGGTGTATGCCTTCTGGCGGTAAATCTTGCGGTGTATGGTGTATGCTGGCGTGCCGGCATTCACAGAGAACACCTTTGCCGCCCTGCCTGTCGGCGCGAGCAGCACCACCTTCTGCCCTACGCTCTTCATAGCTTTCACGATAGCAGCGGCAAGGGTAGTCTTGCCAGAACTTTCTG
>JABUUG010000291.1 GCA_021443285.1 Bacteroidaceae bacterium | reverse complement strand
GTGGAGTTAAAGTGACAAATGACTTCTGCGCAAAAAGGTAATGTCACTTTAACTCCACTTTATCTTCCCTTTAACTCCTCTTTAACTCCACTTTCCTTTAACTCCACTTTATCTTCCCTTTAACTCCTCTTTAACTCCACTTTAGGTAAAGAGGTTGTGGACGGGCCTTTATATTTTCCTCATTCTTGCTACTTTTATCCCCATTCTCTCGCGGTGTTTTGCCACTGTGCGCCGTGCCAGGGCATAGCCTTTCTGGTTAAGTAGTTGGGTGAGTTTTTCGTCAGACAGTGGATGCTTCTTGTCTTCATTGTCGATGAGTTGCCTCATGGCGGTGCATATCTGCTGCAGTGTGTATTCGTCGTCGCCGCTGTCAGCCTTGCCGTAAGCCTGCGCGAAGAAATGCTTCAGGGGGAATGTCCCCCATTCAGTCTGCACATACTTGTTGTTGCACGCCCTGGATATGGTGGAGATGTCGTAGTCCATTTCTGCGGCAATGTCCTTGAGAAGCATGGGTTTGAGTTCGTTGTCATCACCGGAAAGGAAGAATCTTTTCTGGTGGTCGATTATGTGCTTCATGGTTACATAGAGCGTGCGAAAACGCAGCTCTATGAGTGTGATGTATGCGTTGGCGCGTTTCACCCTGCTCTTTGCGTAAACGTATGCCTCGTACTCACGTTTGCGGATTGCCTCGCGGTCGAGTCCGTCGTATTTCTTAACAAGGTCGTCGAAGTCCTCGGCAACAGCCAAGGCTGGTATTTTACCGTAGTTAAGGCTTAGGGAGAGTGTGCCGTTCTCGCGTGTTTCAACGATGAAATCGGGGATTATCATCTGCGCATTGTCCGTAACCATTCCACCGAGGTCTGCCCCCGGTCTTGGGTTCAGCCGCTTTATCTCCGCCACCGCCTCGTCAATGAGTTCCTTGTCCTCGTCTATTCCCTTGTAAAGGGACGCCATGTTGCCGTGTAGGAGTTGGTCGAAGTGGTCGGTGAGTATGCGCTTCATGAGTGTTGTGACGGCAGACTTCCGCCGCCTCTGCACCTGAATGAGCAGGCATTCTTGCAGGGAAGCGGCTCCAATGCCGGGCGGGTCGAGGGTTTTCAGTAGGTCGACAACCGTCCTGACTTCGTCTGCACCAACGTCCATACCCTGAAACAGGACGAGTTCCTCCGCCATAATCTCTGGCGACTTCTTCAGCAGCCCGTCTTCGTCGAGCATGCCTATGAGGTACTCCATCAGCTCCTGCTGTTTGTCGGTAAGGTCGAGAAGGGCTATCTGGTCCACAAGATTGCGGTAGAAAGTTTCCTCGTTGCCCAGTGTGTTTTCCATTATGACCCTAT
>JABUUG010000290.1 GCA_021443285.1 Bacteroidaceae bacterium | reverse complement strand
CCGCGATCGGCAGCCTTGTCAATGAAGTCGTCGCCGGTGAATCCGAAGGCGAAGGCGAGACCGGGTGCAAGTGCATTGCCACCGCTGTTTTGTCCGAAAATATCGCCGGCATTGGGACGGAAACCGGGCACTGCCATATTGTACTGGTTGCGGTAGGTTACGCTGACGTTCCTTATCATCATGAGGGCGCGCGCAAAGACCTGTGCAGTCTTGTACCAGGACTGGTTTTCAAGGGGTTGCTTTGCGGATACGGAGAGCTTGACCTTGGTTGCGGTATCAACGTCTGCGCTGACGCGTATGGTGTTGTCGTCGATGGTCTTGTATTTTAGTCGTATAGTCTTTCCGTCCTCTGTTCTGCCAGTTACGTTTATTCGTTTGGTTTTCTTGAAGTGGGTGACGGTGATGGCTGTGTCTGGGGTGAGGGTCAGCTCTTTTTGGAAGGCGTTCTTTAATGTTTCAGAAGTTCCGGTTTTTTCGGAGGTTCCGGTTTTTTCGGAGGTTCTGGAGTTTCGGGATTTTGGGTTTTGTTTGTTCTTAGAGGTTTGTTGTGGTGCTTTGTCGAATCTCTCGTTTGCCTTTTTAAGGAAGGGGACGAGGTTGTATAGCTTGACGAGATTGAACTGTCCGTTGGCGTTGATGAGGCGGCTGTTTGCGATGTTGTTGCCGAGTGTTGTGCCGTCTTCGAGTGCAGTGCCACGCTGCCAGCTGTATGTGGCGGTGTATGTGCCGTCAGCGGTGAGCCATGAGAAGCATGGGAGGAGGTTGAGTGGCAGCTGGTAGGAAAGTTTGAAGTTCTGCTGGTATGAGAGTGGTGTGCCGAGATGCTTGATGCTCTGCCAGATAGAGTCTTTCCAGTGGTCGTAAGCATCTGGATAGAGGTCTTTGTTTACGGGGACGTATGGTTCGTCTATCTGAGCATTTGTGGCGGAGTTGAATGATGCGCGGAGATTCTTGGTGAGATCCCAGCGTATGGAGAATTCCCTGTTCCAGAGGAACTGTGAGTTGAAGGTCAAGGGGGATGCTGCTGCACCGAGGTCTTCCATATCGCGCTCCTGCAGTTCGTAGTAGTTGCGCAGCATGTCGGTGTTGAAGGTTATGTTCTGCGGCAGGTAGTTGAGTCCGAATTTCTTGAGGATGTCGGCATACTTGCTCTTGGTCTTTAGTTTCTTAAATGGCTCAAAGGTTTTATAAACTGGGGAGTAGGCGTAGTTTATTGAACCCCGCCAGTTGTTTTCGTTCTCGAAGACTGTTGTCTTTCCCGAGGTGTGGCGCGTGCTGTTTGAGTATGAGAAGGTGAAGTTTGCAGGGTCGTATGGCATAGGGTGTCGCTTTGTGGCGATGCCTACGCGAACGTTAGAGAGGGAGAAGTTTGTGGATTTGGTCTTTGTTACGTTAAAGAAT
>JABUUG010000028.1:15447-22486 GCA_021443285.1 Bacteroidaceae bacterium | reverse complement strand
CTTTAACTACACTTTAACTACACTTTAACTCCCAGCCCTACATTGATTACCCACCAGTTCGAACATAAGATAGGTTTCACGGACATCCGCAGACTGCTGAAGGAGAGATGTCTGAGCAATCTCGGCATGGAGGTTGCTGACGGTCTCGTATTCATGACCGAACTGAAGGATGTAAGGAACGCGCTGATGCAGGTGACCGAGTTCAAGAGGCTGAAAGCGGAGGAGGACAGTTTCGGTCTCGACTACATGTTCGACATACGAGAACCCCTGAACCGCATCCGAATAGAAGGTACATACCTCGAAGAGGAAGAGCTATTCGACCTGCGGCGACTGCTCACCACCATCACCGCAGTGGTAAAGACCCTGAAGAAAACAGAAAACAACGCTAACAATGATTGGGGCGACGACTACTACGATGCTGACGCGATAAAATACACCTACCCCTGTCTCCACAAACTAACTGAGGATGTTGATACATTTCCGCGACTACAGCAACTCATAGACAACATCCTCGACAACAAAGGGAAAATAAAGGACACTGCATCCGTGCTGCTCCTCAACACACGAAGAGACCTGCGGCGAATGGAAGGCACTGTGTCAGCCATACTCAACCGCATACTGCGCGAAGCACAAAGAGACGGCATCATAGAGAAGGATGTAGCACCGACAATGCGCGACGGCAGACTCGTGCTGCCAGTAAGCCCAAGCATGAAGAAGAAGGTGCAGGGCATAGTCCACGATGAGTCGGCAACAGGCAAGACAGTATTCATAGAGCCGGCAGCCGTAGTGGAGGCGAACAACCGCATACGCGACCTTGAGAACGAAGAACGCCGTGAGCTTATAAACATACTGAAAGGCATCACATCAGAATTGCGCCCACTCGTGGACGGACTGCTCTACGCCCTTGCGATGATCGCGCAGATAGACCTCATTCAGGCAAAGACCTCTTTCGCAGAGACATTCGGCGCAATAGAGCCAGTGGTAAGCGACGACAGCATCCTCGGCATAATCCAGGCACGAAGCCCGATACTCGCCCTGAAGCACGACAATCAGACTCTCGTCCCCCTCGACATCACCCTCACCCCCGAAAAAAGAATCCTTATAATATCGGGACCTAATGCCGGCGGAAAGTCCGTCTGCCTGAAAACAGTAGGTCTGCTGCAATACATGCTGCAAATGGGTCTGCCGATACCCGTCAACGAAAACAGCACCACCTGCCTCTTTGACAACATATTCATCGACATCGGCGATGAGCAGAGCATTGAGAACGACCTATCGACATACTCCAGCCATCTGCTCAACATGAAGCACATGATGCGCCACGCCAACGCGCGTACATTAATACTAATAGACGAGTTCGGCACAGGCACAGAGCCTATAATCGGCGGAGCAATAGCAGAGGCTGTGCTTGAACAGTTCTGCAAGAAAGAAGTCTATGGCGTGATTACCACCCACTACCAGAACCTCAAGCAGTTTGCCGAAACACACCACACCGTTGCCAACGGCGCAATGCTCTACGACCGCCACAAGATGCAGCCGCTATACCAGCTCGCCATAGGTCAGCCTGGCAGCTCGTTTGCAATAGACATAGCGCGAAAAATAGGACTGCCAGAAGAGGTGATAACAAGAGTCACACAGCTCATCGGCACAGAACACATCGACACCGACAAATACCTGCAGGACATAGCACGCGACAAACGCTACTGGGAAAACAAACGGCAGAACATACACCAGCAGGAGAAACAGCTCCAGCAGACAATCACAAACCTCGAAAGCTCTGCACAAGAGGTGCAGAACCAGCGTAAGGCAATCATCCAGAAAGCAAAAGAGGAAGCCGAAGAACTGCTGCGCGAAGCAAACAGGAGGATAGAGAACACCATACGCGAAATAAAAGAGGCACAGGCTGAGAAGGAGAACACGAAGAAGCTGAGACAGGAACTCGACACATTCCGCAAGGAGGTGCAGAGCATAGAGGAGGATACAAACGACGAGGCAATAACACGCAAGATACAGCAAATCCTTGCCCGGCGCGAGCGTCACGCCAAGCGTATGCAGGAGAAGAAGGAACGCAGAGAAAGTAAAGAAAACGCCTCTTCCACCTCTATTCCTTCTACAGCCACTGTGTTCGGCACTACTGCCGTAATCGGCTTTGCCGCTTGCCAGAGCAAGAATAATACAACCTCTACCTCCACTCTTTCTCCCGGCACACAAGTGAAGATGAAGGGCATGAACACCCTTGGCACCATCATCGCCATAAAAGGGAAAAAAGCAGAAGTTGACTTCAACGGAATAAAGACCATTCTGCCCATAACCTCCATTCAGACATCATCAGGCCGTACTGACAGTCCAGAACCGACAAAGGCGCAGTCGCGTTACCAGCAGCTCGCCGAAGGACACGCATACGCAGGTGGCGGCACACAGTCCGACATAATACAATCGCGCAACATTTCATTCATGCAGCAGCTCGACCTACGCGGATGCCGCGCAGATGAGGCAATGATAAAGCTCACCAACTACATTGACGATGCAATACTGCTCGGAGCAAAGCAGGTGAGAATACTACACGGCACAGGAACAGGCGCACTCAGGCAACTTACACGGCAATATCTCGCAACAGTGCCTAATGTAACCGACTTCCGCGATGAGCATGTGCAGTTCGGCGGCACGGGAATTACTGTAGTCGAACTATAAGGATTATACCCTTTGCATATAAAAAGTCAATTTAATGTTGCATAATGTCAGGAATGTTTTCCCATATGCTGAAGAAAAGTTAAATTTGCGCCGTTTTTCCTGACAAAATGCCAAACAGATACAAACAAAAAATAAAATCACAATCATGAAGAAGTACAATTTTAATGCGGGACCATCAATGCTCCCACGTGAAGTTATCGAAAACACTGCAAAACAAATTCTTGACTTTAACGGATCCGGGCTCTCCCTCGCAGAGATTTCACACCGTGCAAAAGATTTCCAGCCTGTTGTTGATGAGGCCGTAGCGCTTATCAAGGAACTCCTCAACGTACCAGAAGGATATTCTGTAATCTTCCTCGGAGGTGGCGCATCCCTCGAATTCTGCATGATTCCAATGAACTTCCTTGAGAAAAAGGCCGCATACCTCAACACAGGCGTATGGGCAAAGAAGGCAATGAAAGAGGCAAAGGCTTTCGGAGAGGTCGTAGAAGTTGCCTCATCTGCCGACACCACATACAACTACATTCCAAAAGGATGGACATGCCCAGAGGATGTTGACTACCTCCATGTTACATCTAACAATACCATCTACGGAACAGAGTTGCACGAAGACCTCGATGTACCAGTTCGCATGATTGCCGATATGTCATCAGACATCTTCTCTCGCCCAGTAGATGTTGCGAAGTACGACTGCATCTATGCCGGCGCACAGAAGAACCTGTCTATGGCAGGCGTAACAATCGTAATCGTGAAGAACGATGCTCTCGGCAAGGTTACACGCTACCTACCGACAATGCTTAACTATCAGACACACATCGACGGCGGTTCTATGTTCAACACTCCTCCTGTAGTGCCTATCTACTGCGCACTCGAAAACCTCCGCTGGATAAAGAAGAACGGCGGTGTTGAAGAAATGGCTAAGCGCGCTAAGCAGCGTGCAGATGTGCTGTACGCAGAAATCGACCGCAACAAGCTCTTCAAGGCAACCATTGCAGACCCAGCAGACCGCTCATATATGAACATATGCTTCATCATGAACGACGAATACAAAGAGCTTGAGAAAGAGTTCATGGAGTTCGCCACATCAAAGGGAATGGTTGGAATTAAGGGACACCGCTCTGTAGGAGGATTCCGCGCTTCCTGCTACAACGCACAGACAATGGAAGGCGTTGAGGCTCTCGTAGCTTGCATGAAGGAATTTGAAAGCATGCACTAATCATTTTCATTATTATAATAACCAATAAACAATAACTAATCATAGGAGACCTGCTCTATGGGACAATTCGTTTTCTTGAACAAACGACCAGCCACAAAAGTTGGGGTGGAAGGTGAAAACACTCAGGAAGAAGGGAAGGAAACTTATGTGGTTAACATAAAAAGAAAAAAAATGAAAGTACTTGTTGCTACAGAAAAGCCATTCGCAGCAGCTGCTGTAAATGGTATAAAAGAAGAAATAGAAGCCGCAGGGCATGAGCTCGCACTTCTTGAGAAATACACAGAGAAACAGCAGCTACTCGATGCAGTGGCTGATGCTGACGCACTCATCATACGCTCTGACAAGGTTACGGCTGAGGTGCTTGACGCCGCAAAGAAGCTGAAGATTGTCGTTCGCGCTGGTGCCGGATACGACAACATCGACCTTGAGGCTGCCACTGCTCACGGTGTTGTTGCAGAGAACACTCCCGGACAGAATGCAAATGCAGTCGCAGAACTCGTGTTCGGTATGCTCGTTTCCGCAGTCCGCAACTTCTATAACGGTAAGGCTGGTACAGAGCTCCTCGGTAAGAAACTCGGCATCCTCGCCTTTGGAAATGTCGGTCGCAATGTCGCACGCATCGCAAAAGGTTTCGGTATGGAGGTTTGCGCTTATGACGCTTACTGCCCCGCAGATGTTATTGAGGCGGCTGGAGTTCATGCCGCAAAAAATCAGGAGGAACTCTTCGAGACTTGCGACATGGTGTCGCTGCACATCCCCGCAACACCAGAAACAAAGCAGAGCATCAACTACGCACTCGTGAACAAGATGAAGAAGGGCGGCATCGTTATAAACACTGCACGCAAAGAAGTGATAAACGAGCCAGAACTCCTAAAACTCATGGCAGAACGCACTGACATCAAGTATGTTACAGACATTATGCCTGATGCAGATGCTGACTTTAAGCAGTTCGAAGGACGCTATTTCTCAACACCAAAGAAGATGGGTGCACAGACCGCAGAGGCTAACACAAACGCCGGTATAGCTGCAGCAAAGCAGATAAATGCGTTCTTCAAGGATGGTTGCACAAAATTCCAAGTAAACAAATAGTAAATAAATCAATGATTGTAAAACCATTCAAAGGTGTACGCCCGCCAAAAGAGTTTGTTGAGGAAGTGGAGTCGCGTCCTTATGATGTGCTTGACTCCGAAGAGGCCCGTGCAGAGGCTGGCGACAATGAGAAAAGCCTTTATCATATCATAAAGCCTGAAATAAACTTTGAGCCCGGCACTTCTGAATACGACCCAAAGGTATATGAAGAAGCTGCACGGCAGTTCAAGAAGTTCCAGAACAATTGCTGGCTTGTACAAGATGAGAAGGAGAACTACTATCTCTATGCACAGACTATCTTCAAGGATGCTCCGCTCGGCGATGGCAAACAGGACAAGACCCAATACGGTTTGGTAATCGGTGCCTACTGCGAAGACTACCTTACTGGCAAAATCAAGAAGCACGAGCTTACACGCCGAGACAAGGAGGAAGACCGCATGAAGCATGTCCGTGTGAACGATGCCAACATAGAGCCGGTGTTCTTTGCATATCCTGACAATGCCATACTTGATGCGATAATAAAGAAATACGCTGCCACTGAACCAGAGTATGACTTTATTGCACCTATAGATGGCTTCGGACACAAGTTCTGGGTAATCTCCGATGACAATGACATTGCTGCCATAACAGCAGAGTTCAACAAGATGCCGGCAATGTATATAGCTGACGGACACCACAGATCTGCTGCCGCAGGTCTGATTGGAGGTGAGAAGAAGGCACAAAATCCGAACCACACAGGCAACGAGGAGTACAACTATTTCATGGCGGTTTGTTTCCAGGCTTCACAGCTCACAATTCTTGACTACAACCGCGTACTGAAAGACCTTAACGGACTGACATCCCAGCAGTTCCTCGCAAAACTCGCCGTTAATTTCGACATAGAGCTTAAAGGTGCTGCAGAGTACAAACCGCAGGAACTCCACGAGTTCTCCCTCTATCTTGACGGCGATTGGTATTCCCTCAAGGCACATGACGACACCTACGACAATACCGACCCTATCGGTGTTCTTGATGTTGACATTTCTTCACGACTGATTCTTCAGGACATCCTTGAACTTGGAGACCTCCGCTCTTCACAACGCATAGACTTTGTCGGTGGACTCCGTGGACTGAAGGAACTCAAACGCCGTGTGGATTCCGGAGAAATGCGGGCAGCACTCGCACTTTATCCAGTCTCAATGAGCCAGATAATGAACATCGCAGACAGCGGGAAAATCATGCCTCCGAAGGCTACATGGTTTGAACCAAAACTGCGTTCTGGACTCTGCATTCACAAACTCTCGTAGCGCAGGTAAATGTGGATTAATCAATAATCATTAAATCATTAAATTATACTATCACATACTTGCCATCGTTGTTGTCGTACTCTTCGGCACCACATTTGTTTCAACAAAGATGGTGCTTGCGTGCGGCATAAGTCCTGCGGCAATCTTCGCCCTGCGTTTCTTTCTGGCATATCTGCTGTTGGCGATTTTTGCTCCAAAGCGTTTGTTTTGTGATAGTCTGACCGATGAACTGCTGCTTGTGGTACTTGGTATCACAGGCGGCAGTGTCTATTTTCTTGCGGAGAATATGTCGCTGCTTTATACTACTGCGACAAACTCCTCGCTTATAGTGTGCAGCTGCCCGTTGTTTTCTACCATTATGATATGTGTTTTTTTCCATATTAAGCTGACACGTAAGCAGATAGCAGGTGCGATTATCTCGTTTTTAGGAATGGCGGTGGTAGTTCTTAACGGGCAGTTTGTACTAAATCTTTCTCCCTTGGGAGACATGCTGGCTTTTGCAGCCTGCCTCTGTTGGGCAGTATATTCTGTCGTGGCGCGACTCGTGATACCCTTTTACTCTACTCTTTTTATAAATAGGAAGATTTTTTTTTACGGACTGCTTACCATAGCTCCCATATTCGCGTTTTTCCCTGATCAGATACCTCTGATGCACCAGCTTATGATGCCGCAGGCCTGGGGAAACCTGCTTTTCTTGAGCATTGTTGCATCCTTTCTCTGCTATTGCCTTTGGACGCTTTGCATAAAGAAACTTGGA
>JABUUG010000028.1:0-15249 GCA_021443285.1 Bacteroidaceae bacterium | reverse complement strand
GTCTTTTTCTTTATTTGTGAAATAGTTGTATAAATTTGCCGTCAAATTCTCTAAATCCTATATATTTATATATTCTTTTCTATTATGATTAAGACTTCAACTTATACTCGTATTCTGTTGGTGGTATGTATAATACTTTCTGGTTTTTTGTTTTATTTCGTAAGTAAGAACAATAAGGTGGAGAACCTTGAGACCATGCCCACAGAAGACCTTGCAAAGACCGCATTTGGCGGAGACAAGGAGACATTTGACCTCTTTCTTGATGTGATGTCAGATTTCGCTGTAGCTTCTTCCAACAATGTCAATGATGTGTTCCTTGACGAAAACCAAAAGCCGTTGAAAAGCAGAGAAATGGTCAAAAGCAAGCTGAAGTTGATAGAGAGCGAAGACTCTGCCCTGAAAGCTCGTCTTCAGGTAATTGAGGACAAGCTTGCCAAAAAGAACGACAAGTATGCAACAAAAGTCAAGGATATTGTTGCCAGAATCAAGAACCAGATTGAGGATAAAGATGCCATGATAGCAAAGCTCTTCACTCAGATTGACGAGAAGATGAACCAGATTGCAATGTTACAGCAGAATGTCTCAACGCTCAATCAGAGTGTAACTAATCTGAACAAAGACGTCAAACAGCTTGAAGAGAAAAAGGCTGAACAACAAGAGACAATTGAAAAACAGACAGAACAGCTGAATGAGGCGTTCTATATTGTCGCCTCAAAGAAGTTCCTCAAGGAAGCTGGCATTCTTACGGGTGGTGGTCTGTTCTCAAGAAGAGAGCTCAACGCTTCCATGATTAACAAAGACAGCCTGACAAAGATTGATATACAGGTATGCACCAACATTCCGCTTACCGTGTCTAATCCAAAGGTTCTTACACAGCACCCTCAGGATTCATACACACTAAGGTCTGACACTCTGTTCATACTTGACACTCAGAGATTCTGGAGCCTTTCTCGTATCCTCATTATTCAGGAATAGAGCAATCCCTGCAAGCCCGATGGAGCTTTTGCTTTATTCCGCCTTTTTCTGGCATATAAGTTTTGTAACAAGCAGATGGGGTGTGCATTCGACACACCCCATCTGCTTGTTTTTGTCTGCACTTGTTTGTGCATGGAATCACAAGTCTATCGTTACCTCCACAGGGCAGTGGTCAGATCCGTAGATGTCTGTATGGATTTTTGCGTCTGTCAGTCTGTCGTTTAGGCGTTGAGATGTAAGGAAATAGTCTATGCGCCAGCCTGTGTTCTTCTCACGGCTTCTGAAACGGTATGACCACCAGGAGTATATTTGTTCCTGAGTGGGGTAGAAGTGTCGGAACGTGTCGGTGAAGCCGGCATCAAGGAGTGTTTGGAACTTTTCTCGTTCCTCATCAGTAAACCCTGGATTGCGACGGTTTGTTTTCGGATTTTTCAGGTCTATTTCCTTGTGCGCAACATTAAGATCACCGCATATTATGACAGGCTTTTCTGCATCAAGCCGGCAGATGTATGAAAGGAAATCGTCTTCCCACTTCATCCTGTATTGTAGGCGTTTCAGTTCTTCCTGGGAATTGGGGACATAGACTGTTACGAGAAAGAAATTGTCGTATTCATGTGTGATGACCCTCCCTTCGTGGTCATGCTCGTCTAAGCCGATACCGTATTTTACACTTATCGGGCAGTGTTTTGTGAAGATGGCTGTACCGGAATACCCTTTTTTGTCGGCATAATTCCAGTAGGACTGATAGCCTTCGAACTCAATCGGAGTAAGACCAGCCTGCAGTTTGGTTTCCTGAAGGCAGAAGAAATCGGCATCAAGGCTTGTGAAAGCCTCGGCAAATCCTTTGCCGGCACAAGCTCTGATGCCGTTGACATTCCATGATATGAATTTCAACATTTATGAATTGTTGGTTTGAACCTACGATAAAGATAACTGGGGGGGGGATTTTTAGAATTTTGCCATTTTTATAGCGACAACTGCACATTCGGATCCCTTGTTCCCGAGCTTTCCACCAGCGCGTTCCCTTGCCTGCTGAAGGTTTTCGGTGGTGAGAAGTCCGAAGATTACGGGTATATCCTGTGTAGTGTTCAAGCGTGCTATTCCGTAGGTTACACCCTCGCATATGTAGTCGAAGTGTGGCGTTTCGCCGCGGATGACACTACCGAGGATGATTATCGCATCATATCCATCGTTCCGGGTAAGCTGTCGTGCACCATAGACGAGTTCAAAGCTTCCTGGAACTTTCTTCACATGGATATTCTCGGGTATCGCTCCGTACTTTTCAAGTGTGCAGACACAGCCTTCCAACAATGCGTTGGTTATTTCTGGATTCCATTCTGCGACAACAATGCCGAAGCACATGTTTGAGGCATCGGGCACATTTGTGGCGTCTTCTGCAGTTTTAAGGATTGTTGACATAAGGATTATTTCTGTGAAGCGAGTTCGATGTACTTGTCTATCTCTTGATAAACAAGGCTTTGCACATACTTGCCCTTAATTTCTTTGTAGATGGCAAGTGCCTCGTCGTTCTTGTTCTGCGACATGAATATGTCTGCTGCCCGGAGCAGGAAGGTTGGTGAGAGGCTGTTGTTGATGCCGTCCTTTGCCTGTGAGTCTGCCATGCTTGCCGCTTTTTTCATTGCATCGACAGCCTTGTCAAGCTGCTTTGTGTTGGCGTATGCATTGCCAAGTGCAAACTGTGCAGCGGGGGAAATCATGGCGTCTTTCTTTGAGGAGTAGTCTTCAAGATAGTTTACTGCGTCGTTCCATTTGCCGAGTTTTGCCGAGCAAAGGCCTGCGTAGAGTGTGGCAAGGTTGCCGGCGTCTGTGCTTGAGTACTCGTTCATCACGCTGATGAAGCCCTTGAAGCTTTTCTTGTCTCCGTTCAGTGCTTCTTCATACTGCTCGTTTGCAAAGTATGCTTGTCCCTGTGCGAGTGCTGTACTTGCCTCTTCCTGACTGGTGGCGCTGAAATGGGAGTAGCCCAACCATGCAACGATAATGACGATGATGACAGCAACTGCTGCGGAAAGTTGTTTTTTGTACTTTGTGATGAACGCCTCGCTCTTGTTGAGCATTACCTGCATTTCTTCTGGTGTTTGTTGTTTTGCCATAATTTTATTTTCTGTTTTACTATTTGCGATTTAACTGTTGTTTTGATTTTGCTACTGTCGAGTATTAATAGTTTCTATGCGTAATTTATTGTCGTCTGGTTGCTATTTTATGTAAATTAATAAACGGCTGCAAAATTACTACAATGGTGATAAACAAAAAAATAAATGGGCTGTAATTGTTTTTTTTTGTTTGTTTTTATGCGATAACTTATTGTAAATGTCTAATTTTGCGTTGCAAAACGGATAGTTTATTTATGTTTTGTTTGGAATGATACTAAAGAAACTCACGATTATCAACTACAAGAACATTGAGGAATCGACGCTTGTGCTGTCTGAGAATCTGAATTGTTTTGTTGGGCATAATGGTGTTGGTAAGACGAATTTCTTGGATGCGGTTTACTATTTGTCGTTCTGTAAAAGTGCATTTTCGTCTGCGGAGCTTCAGAACATACGCCATGGTGAGGAGTTTTTTATGATTGAGGGTGAGTATGTTGATGAGATGGGTGAGGGTGAGAATGTTTACTGCGGAATGAAGGCGGGGGGTAAGAAGCATTTTAAGCGTAACGGTAAGGAGTATAGGAAACTGGCGGAGCACATTGGGATGATTCCTCTGATTATGCTGTCTCCATCGGACTATTGGCTGATAGAGGGTGGTGGTGATGAGCGCAGAAAACTTATGGACATGACTATATCGCAGTGTGATGCTGGATATTTGGACTCGCTCATTAATTATAATAGAGCACTTCATCAGCGTAATGTAATGCTGAAGTATGAAAATCCTGACTCGGATCTTCTTGGTGTGTTGGAGGAGCAGATGGCGGAGTATGGGGTAAGGATATATGAGAAACGGTGTAGCTTGGTGAGAGAGCTTGCGGTGCTGTTTGGGAAATACTACTCTATAATTTCTTCTGACAGGGAGTGTGTAAGTCTGTCATACAAATCGCACTGCCAGAGGGGGTGTCTTATAGATGTTATCCGGGGAGGGAGGATTAAGGATTTGGCTGTGGGTTTTTCTCTTCATGGCATACACCGTGACGACTTGGTGATGGAGCTTGGTGGTTTTCCTATAAGAAGGGAGGGGAGCCAGGGGCAGAACAAGTCGTATATCATAGCCCTTAAACTTGCGCAATACGCATATCTTTATAATCATGGTGGGGGTAGGAAACCTTTGCTTCTGCTGGATGATATATTTGACAAGTTGGATGCGGAAAGGGTTGAGAGGATTGTGGGGCTTGTTGGTTGCAGTGATGAGTTCGGGCAAATTTTTATAACGGACACTAACAGGGAGCATATAGACAAGATAATAAGAAGGCAGGGAGTCAACCACAAGTTGTTTGAGCTGCCTTTTTCTTAGTGAATATTGAAGGATGAATAGTGAATAGTTTGTTGCTGCACAGACTGTTTGCATTCAAACATCGCGGTAGCAAACTATTCTTGCTCTGGCAAGCGGCAAAGCCGATTACACTATTTATTATCACTGTTATTTAAAAATGAGATACGACATTGTAATAATAGGAAGCGGTCTTGGGGGGATGGAGTGTGCTCATATTCTCTCTCGCAGGGGGCAGCGTGTGATGGTGCTTGAGGGGGCTTCGCAGCTTGGTGGATGTATGCAGAGCTACAGACGGCGTGGTCTGGAATTGGATACGGGTGTGCACTATGTGGGTGGTCTGGATGAGGGTGAGTCACTTTATCCGTATTTCAAGGAACTGGGTTTGATGAAGCTTCCATGGCATCGTTTAGACAGTTGTTTTGAGAGAATATTGATTGATGGCAAGACGTATTGTTTTGCGCAAGGATTCGACAATTTCGTGGAGGTGCTGGCCCGGGATTTCCCCGAGGACAGGGCTGGTCTGCAGCAGCTGTCGGATATGTTGAGGATGACTGCGAAGGCTGAGAGGTATGACAAAAATTATGTGGAGCAGACTGAGATGTCGGCATGGGGATATATTGAGCAGACGATAAAAAATCCGTTGCTGAGGGCGATTCTGTGTGTGCCGATGAGTGTAAAGGGTGAAATGCGTATGGAGTCTTTGCCGCTGTTCAGTTTTTTGCACATAAACAGCGGATGCATAGAAAGTGCGTGGCGTTTGAAGGGGGCTGGGAACCTGATTGTGCGTTCTTTGGTTGATGATATAGAGAGCGAGGGGGGGGGGCTTCTCACTGGTCGCCAGGTGTGCCGACTTGATGTTGTGGATGGTAATGTGAGAAAGGCTGTCTGCACGAATGGGGAGGAGTATGAGGCGGAGATGTTTATCAGCGATGTGCATCCTGCTCTTACGCTGGGGCTGATTGAAGGAAAGATTGGTCCGTATCGGAAACGGGTAGAGGCTCTTCCTAATACGGAGGGGGTGTTTACTGTGTCTTTGATACTTAAGCCGCGAAGCCTAAAATATTTCAACTGGAACCAGTATATTCCTGCCCCCCACATTGAAGCCGCCCTAACTCCTGTTGCGACGGCTAAAGGGGAGAATGGCGGTGTTGAAGCATCACCTTGCGCTAATGCACAAGGATCGGGGACTTGGATGCTGGTTAGCAGTAGGGTGCCTGAGGATGGAGGGGACTATTGTGCACAGATAGACTTGCTTGTGCCGATGGGGAGAGGTATGATACGACGCGATGAGAGCTATGTGAGGAGGAAACGGAGGTTTGCTGATGAGTGTATAAAATGTTTAGAGCGTTTTTTTATTCCTAACATTACTGATATTACAGATGCATACTATGTAAGCACTCCTTCAACGTACGAGCGATATACGATGACGCCAGGTGGGTCTGCCTTTGGCATAAGGAAGGATTATCGTAGCCCGATGACTACATTCCTGACTCCCCGGACTCCATTGAGGAATCTTTTTCTGACTGGGCAGAGTCTTGTAGTGCATGGCATACAGGGTGTAACAATGACAGCTTTTGAGACGTGCAGACTTATTAGTGAACAGTGAATAACGTAATCGGTTTTGCCGCTTGCCAGAGCAAGAATAGCTTTAATCAATAATAAATAATCATTAACATAGTATATAATGGGCGGTTTTTTTGGAACAATCTCTACGAAGTCATGTGCGGAAGACCTTTTCTATGGCACGGACTACAATTCACATCTTGGCACGAAGCGTGGTGGTATGGTAACATACGATGTTGCGCAGGGGCGTTTCTGTAGAAAAATACATAATTTGGAAAGTACGTATTTCCGCACTAAGTTTGAAGAGGACTTGGACAAGTTTCTGGGAAATGCGGGTATTGGGGTGATTTCCGATACGGATGCTCAGCCAATTATCTTCAACTCACATCTGGGAAAGTTTGCCATTGTTACGGTGGCAAAGATTGTTAACATTGATGAGCTTGAGCGTGAGCAGCTTGAGAACTATCATCATCTTGCGGAGCTCTCTCAGGGATGTACGAATCCGACAGAGCTTGTTGCGTTGCTCATCACACAAGGGAAGGATTTTGTGGATGGTATAGAAAATGTCTATAGGAAGGTGAAGGGTTCGTGTTCGATGCTGATTCTGACGGAAAATGGTATTATCGCGGCTCGCGACAAATATGGTCGTACACCAATCATTGTCGGAAAAAAGGACGGGGCTTATGCCGTTACATCGGAGTCGAGTGCCTTTCCTAATCTTGGGTATGCGATAGACTCATACATAGGTCCGGGCGAGATAATAAGACTGACTCCCGACAGTATAGAGCAGTTGCGTAAGCCAGAGAGGAAGCTCCAGATATGTTCATTTTTATGGATATACTATGGGTTTCCTACATCCTGCTATGAGGGAAAGAATGTGGAGGAGATGCGTCAGGCATGTGGTATAGCCATGGGTAAAGAAGATGCTGAGGTGGAAGTGGATTGCGCTTGCGGCATACCGGATTCTGGTATAGGCATGGCATTGGGATATGCTATAGGGAAGGGTGTGCCATATCACCGCACGATATCAAAATATACACCGACATGGCCACGTTCTTTCACACCAAGCAACCAATCGATGCGCGACCTTGTGGCGAAGATGAAGCTGATTCCCAACTATGACATGCTGAGGGGTAAGCGTCTTCTTTTTTGTGATGATTCGATTGTTCGTGGAACTCAGCTTCGCGGAAATGTTGAGGAATTGTTTGCAGGAGGTGCTAAGGAGGTACATATGCGCATAGCATGTCCACCGCTTATCTATCCGTGTGAGTTTGTTAATTTTACTGCTTCGAAGAGTGAGATGGAACTTATCACTCGGCGCGTGATACAGGATTTTGAAGGGGATGCGGGAAAGGACTTGGAAGAATATGCCCGTACGGACTCAGATAAGCACAAGAAGATGGTGGAGGAGATACGCCGCAGGCTAGGTCTGACATCGCTGAAGTTTTCGAAGATAGAGACGATTGTTAAGGCGATTGGACTGCCGAAGGAGAGCATTTGCACGCACTGCTTCGATGGATCGAGCTATCTGTAGTTCCGAGTGTGAGCCTGAGTGCTGATATAGAAGACGGTATAAATGCAGTACACGGGTGAGCAAGTGCCAAAATCTTGCCTACCCGTGTACTGCATTGTTGTGGAGAGAAGTTCGCCCCTGAGTTTTCCGCCAATTAATACTCCCTAAGAGGGGGGGGGCAAACGGCAAAGAGATTAGGGGGTTAGATTGTTTGTTTTACCTCCTGTATTCCTTGTAGTTGTGTGATTGCTGTGATGATTGCTTTGACGTCAGATCGGTCAAAGACGTGCATTTCGATTGTCCCTTGGAAGATGTTGTCTTTGACTGTTATTTGTACTGCTGTGATGTTGACGTTCATCTTGTCGGCGATGATTGTTGTGATGTTTTTGAACATTCCGACATGATCGATGCCTCTTATTTCTATTGCTGCGAGGAAATGGTGTTGCCTCTGCATATCCCATTTGATATCAAGGATACGGTTTCCATAGCTTGCTTTGAGTTTGTTTGCGACGTGGCAGTTTCGGTGATGTATGACGATGTGGTGCTGTCGGTCAATGAATCCTATCGTGTCGTCTCCAGGTATGACATGACAGCATTTAGGGAAGATAAACTGGTTTATGTTGTGGTCTGTGATATATACTGGTTTTTTCTTGTTGAAGTTGCTTTCTACAACGATGAGCCCTTTATCTTGTATGGCTGTGAGATGTTTTTGGGGTGTATTGTCTTTTTTTCGGATGAATGGCACCAGGTTTTTCCAGCTTCGTTTTGTAATGCCGTCTGAGTTGCCGAGTATGGCCTGTATGTCTGTGTCGCTGAGTATGATTTTCTTGTTACCGATAGCAGTAAAGAGGTTGTCGCTGTTTTCTTCTTCATGGAGTTCGCAGAGTCGGTTTACGATAGCGGTATTGGTCTGCATCTCGTGCTTATGCAGGAACTCTTCAAGCTGCTGTTCACCTTTCTTTTTGAGGTCGCGCTTTTCTTTTCTGAGTATGGCGACTATCTTGTTCCGGGCTTTTGCTGTGGAAACGAAGTTGAGCCATGATTCCTGACAGTGCTGTGAATTGGAGGAGAGGATTTCTACTTGGTCGCCGCTTTGGAGCTTGTGGCTTATGGGTACGAGTCGGTGGTTTACTTTTGCTCCGATGCAGTGGCTGCCGAGAAGGGTGTGTATCTGGAATGCGAAGTCGAGAGCAGTGCATCCTACTGGCATTGTGATGATTTCTCCTTTGGGTGTGAAAACGAAAATCTCGGAGGCGAATAGGTTGAGTTTTATTGCATCGAGGAAGTCGAGTGCATCGGGCTGTGGGTCATCGAGTATCTCTTTTATGGTTTGTAGCCATTTGTCGAGTTCTGCATCGCGTTCCGCGTCTTCAGGAAAGTTACCAGAGGGAACGGACGAACTGGGGGGGAGGGATGAAGGGATACTGGAAGATAATGTTCCGAGGGTGGGGGAGTGCTTGTATTTCCAGTGAGCGGCGAAGCCTTTTTCTGCTATTTCGTTCATTCTCTCGGAGCGTATCTGTACCTCGACCCACTGCCCGATATTGGACATGAGGGTAACGTGTAGTGCCTGATATCCGTTAGCTTTAGGATGTGAGAGCCAGTCGCGGAGTCTGTCGGGGTGGCTTTGGTAGAGTTTACAGAGTGCTATGTATATGCCGAAGCATTCGTTGATTTCTGTTTCGTAGGATGTCGGTTTGAATATTATTCGTACGGCGAGTATGTCGTAGATATCATCAAATGTTACTCGCTTCACTTGCATTTTGTGCCAGATGGAGTAGGGGGTTTTGATGCGTGCCTTGATGGTATATTGCACTTGCATCTTGTCGAGTGCTTCTTGTATCGGTCCGACGAATTGTGCGTATAGTTGGTCGCGAATGGCTTTAGTTGCTGCGAGTTTGCTTTGAATGTCGGCGTATTCTTCGGGGTGTTCGTATCTGAAGGAGAGGTCTTCAAGCTCGTCTTTTATGACAGAGAGCCCAAGTCTGTCAGCGAGTGGTGCGTATATGTAGAGTGTTTCTCCTGCTATTTTGTACTGCTTGTTTGCTGGCTGTGAGGCGAGCGTGCGCATGTTATGCAGTCGGTCGCTTATCTTGATGAGTATGACACGAATGTCCTCACTCATGGTAAGCAGAAGTTTTTTGAAGTTCTCAGCCTGCGCAGATGCTTGCTCTCCGAAGATACCTCCGGAGATTTTTGTGAGACCGTCGATGATGAGCGCGATTTTCTTCCCGAAAAGGTTTTCCATGTCCTCAACGGTGTATTCGGTATCTTCAACGACATCATGAAGAAGTGCTGCGCTGATGCTGGTGGAACCGAGTCCCATTTCCTTGCATGCTATCATTGCAACGGAGATGGGGTGCATGATGTATGGCTCGCCAGATAGTCTTTTTACTCCAGCGTGTGCCTGGCGTGCGAAGTTGAACGCTTTGGTTATGACTTCAACTTTGTTGCGGTGGTTTGAAGCGAGGTAACAGTCAAGGAGTTCTTGGAACGCTTTGTCCACCATATCATCCATTTCGTTCATAATATACGTGTTTTTAGTAGTTCGTGGGGGTGGAAGAACCGGTTTATCTGGCAGAACCGGATGATCTGGGGGAACCTGAGGGAAAACAGATAGCCCGGAGGGGAAAGGGTCAGTTTCCACCGATTTCTACGGTTTCTCGTCGTGGTAGGAAATATTCTCTCCTGTGTGCTGAGATGTCCTCGACGTTGTCGATGAAGATGCTGATGAACTTGTCGGGGAGTCGTAGTATGGCAGGTTCTTTCGTGCTTCCGCAGACGATGTCTTTGCGGTATTGTGGATTGAGTACTCGCAACTCGTCGATTGAGATGCCGCATTTCTCTGCAATCTGCTTGAAGTGTATCTGCCTGCTAACCATGACAGTGTCGGAGTGTGCGGGCAGACGTGTTCTCATGGGGCAGATGCCGTGTTCGCAGTAGTAGTTCATTGCATAGTTGGCTGCGATGAATGCAGGTACATATCCTCTTGTCTCTCTGGGTAGGTAAGGGTATAGTTTCCAGTAGTCTGTGGTCCCGCCTGCTCGTTTCATGGCTTTTTTTACATTGCCTGGTCCACAGTTGTAAGCGGCTATTACGGTGCTCCAGTCGTTGAATACGTTGTATAGGTCGCGCAACATTCTTGCGGCAGCGTATGAGGATTTTATCGGGTCTCGGCGTTCATCAACGAGCGAGTTGATAGTCAGTCCGTACTGTTTGCCTGTGCCTGGCATAAACTGCCACAGTCCTGCTGCTCCCACGGGAGATGTGGCTTTGGGATTGAGTGCGGATTCAATGACGGGAAGGTATTTTAGTTCCAGTGGCACACCGTATGCCTCAAGTGCTTCTTCAAAGATGGGTGTATAGAAATTAGCAGCTCCGAGCATTATGCCCATCGATCGTGTCATCTTGGTGCAGTAGCGGTCAATGAATTTCCTCACAATGCTGTTATAGGGCATTTCCATTATGTATGGCAACCGTGTAAGTCGCTCTATATAGTCTTCGGCAGAGAAGTAGGCACCTGCGTTAGTCGAGTTACACTCGCTGTCAATAAAGAGAGATGTTTCGTTGTAGTACATGTTGAGTAGCGAGTCTATCTCGCTGGATTTCATGCCTTCGGGCAAATCCACAATAACCTCTGTGTTGTCTTCGAAGAAGCTGATGAAGTCTTGTTCGGACATTTCGGTTATGTTCTTTCGATGGCTTTGTGCAAAAACTGTGGTTGCAAAGAGAAGGAGGATTGCGATAAGGATGCCTCCCCTTGTCTCCCTGTTTAAGGGGAGAGATGTATAAGGGAGGATGAATGATGTCTTTTCCATTAGAAACTTAGTTGGCACTGAACGCCTACGCCAGAGTCGAACAGGCGGCTGGAGTTCATCATGGTGTTGGTTTTTATTACTGCTGGTTCTATTCTTATGGACAGGTCTCGCGAAATGTCGAACTCTGACAGCGAGGCATCTACGTATGCGTCAATTACTGATAGCGCATATACACCGATAAGGATGAATATGGAAAGGTCTCGCCATCGGCGGTAGGTGTCTTTCCTGTTCTTGAATATGTCTTCGTATTGCTTTTTGTTTGCGTCGGTTATCTTTACACCGAGATGCATGAACTTGTTGTAGCTCTCTGTTGTGGGATCGTCGTCCATAAGGTCAATGTATGCTCTGGAGTAGTCTGCATACATCATGTCGTTCCACCTCCAGGCATATACACATCCAACCATTCCTCCGTATATGATGGGTAGTTTCCAGAATTTCCGGTTATAGATTTGTCCCGCACCAGGAATGGCAAGTCCGAGCCATAGTGCACGTTTGGTATTGGGTGTCCATTTCCATTTCTTGTTTTTAGGTGTCGTTGATTGCGCGATTTCCTTGGTTGTTACCAGCGAAGTGGAAGAGAGTGAGTCAATGGAGGAAGCCTCATTCCGATTAATCCCATTTAGAATGGAGATTGTGTCAATTTCAATTGTGGGGGAAATAGGTTTCCCTGAAACCGTGGGCATCGTAGCAGTTTGGGAGAGGGCGGGAGACTGGGCTTCCTGGGGTGTTGAGGAAGCGTCGCCTGTACCCTGCGCCTGTATGGCAAGCGTCAGTATTGCTGATAGTATTGTTAAAAATATTTTTTTCACGTTTATTCTTCCAGATGCTTCAGGATTGTTTCAAGTTCAGCCAAAGTCTTGTAAGGAATTGTTACTTTTCCGCTTTGGGATGAAGTGCATGACACCTTTACCTTAATGCCTCCCAGAGCAGAGGAAAGACGTTTCTGCAAGGTGTTTTCCGTTTCCGACAGTTTTGGATTACCTGCTGCCTTTTTCCCGGTTGATGATGCTCCACCTTTCTTTATTGCATTCACAAGGTTTTCCACCTGCCTTGTGGTGTAGTTGTTCTTTTTTATCTCTCGGAAAATTCTGACTTGTTCAGACGGACTCTCGAGTCCAAGCAAGGCTCGTGCGTGCCCCATGTCTATCTCTTTGGTTTGCAATGACATCTGCACCTCTGCCGGCAGTCTGAGCAGCCTCATGAAGTTTGCGACCTGTGCACGGCTCTTTCCAACCCTTTGCGCTACTTCGTCTTGTGTCATTCCTGTGGCATTCTGAAGATGTTGGTATGCGAGGGCAATTTCAATGGCGTTCAGGTCTTGTCGTTGTATGTTTTCGACAAGCGCCATTTCCATCATTGTTTCGTCAGACACGGTGCGAATGTATGCCGGCACACTGGTAAGACCTGCCTTTTGTGCTGCCCTCCATCTTCTTTCTCCCGCAATAATCTCGTAGCTGTTCCCGTCGCGTTCGCGGAGTGTTATGGGCTGTATAATGCCAATTTCCTTTATTGAAGCTGCCAGTTCTGCGAGCGAGTTTTCCTCGAAGTCGCGGCGGGGCTGGTCTGGATTTGGGAAAATGCGTGAGATGTCAATCTCGCTTATCATTGATGATCCTTCTGAGTCTGGCATCTCTGTGGAAATGAGGGCGTCGAGCCCTCTTCCAAGAATCTTTCCAGTCTTGTCTCCGCCAAGGTTCGAATATCTTTTCTGAATTGCCATTCCGTTTTATTTAAGGTTGGTTCTACAAATAAGTTAACGAATAGTGAACAGTGGATGGTGAACAGTATACTACCGCGGTATTTGGATGTAAAACAGTCTGTGCGGCACCCAACTCTTCACTCTTCATTATTCTTTCAGTCGCTTTGCTTTGTGAAAGCGGCAAAGCCGGTTACTTGCTCCGGCAAGCGGCAAAGCCGGTTACGTTAGTCACTATCATGGTGGGAGCAAACTATTCATTGTTCACTATTTGTCATTCACTAAGAATGATGTTGCCGTTTATCCCCTGCTTTCTATTTCCCTTGCCAGCGCCATGTAGTTTTTTGCACCTGTGCAGTTTGGATCGTAGAGTGTTACAGGCACTCCGTGTGATGGGGCTTCCGAGAGTTTCACGTTGCGTTGTATGATGGTCTTGAATACGAGTTCCTGAAAATGCTTGCTTACTTCCTCATATATCTGGTTGGCGAGGCGTAGGCGCTGGTCGTACATGGTGAGCAGAAAACCTTCAATCTCAAGTCGTGGGTTAAGTTTTGACTTTATAATCCTTATCGTGTTCAGTAGTTTGCTTATGCCCTCCAATGCAAAATATTCACATTGCACAGGTATTATCACGCTGTTTGCCGCAACGAGTGAGTTTACTGTTATCAGTCCGAGTGATGGCGAGCAGTCTATCAGGATATAGTCGTAGTCGTCAATGATGCCGGTCAGCATGTTTTTCATTATGAATTCTCGCTTCTGGAAGTTAAGCATTTCTATCTCAGCACCAACAAGGTCTATGTGGCTTGCTATGATGTCGAGTCCTTCCACGTCAGTGGTGAACACAGCTTCCCTCACGTCTTTCCCTCCTATCAGGCATTCGTATAGAGAGCAGTCTATGGTTGATATATCCACCCCCAGACCGCTTGATGCGTTTGCCTGAGGGTCGGCGTCTATGACGAGAACAGTCTTGTGCAGTGCTGCCAGCGATGCCGCCAGATTAATGGTTGTCGTTGTTTTTCCTACTCCGCCTTTCTGGTTGGCAAGTGCTATAATTTTTTTCATTATCCTTTCGTGTATAAAAATCGCGGCAAAGATATGTAATTATTGTGTAAAGTGCTGTTATGTTGCTGTTTTTTGGTAAAAAATGGACTTTTTTCAACACAAAAATAACCACCAGTTCACATTATGGCGTGTCTAACCATTAATTTTACCACGTCATATAAATTAAAGCGTAAAAGATTCTCCCTCCCCATACTCCCAAGATTATCAACAAACATACTCGCCGGAAAATCGAAAAATCAATCCAACATAAATGAAAAAAACGGTTCTTGTTTCAAACGATGATGGCTACCAGGCAAAAGGCATAAATGCACTTGTGGATATGCTGGAGCCATTGGGTTTGGACATCATTGTGTGTGCTCCAGAGAGTGCGCGCTCCGGACAGAGCAGAGCGTTTTCTGTCAGCAACTACTTGACAATAAAGAAAAGACTGCAGAGAGATGGACTCGCTGTTTACTCATGCTCCGGCACTCCCGTTGACTGTATAAAGATTGCGCTGAGCGAGATTTGCACAAGAAAACCAGACCTTGTTGTCTCGGGAATCAATCACGGCGACAATGGATCCGTGAACACACACTATTCCGGCACCATGGGCGCCTGTATGGAGGGATGCATGAAGCATATACCAAGCATAGCCTTCTCCCTCTGCGACCACGACCCCGATGCCGACTTCTCCCTGATGACACCATACGTCAGGAAAATAACACAGGCAGTGCTTGACAATGGACTTCCAGACCTCGTTTGTCTCAATGTAAACTGTCCTGCCACAAACCCAAACAGCAGGATGCCTGACCCAAATGGCAGAGCCTTTTCTGAATACAAGGGGATAAAGGTGGCGCGTATGGCGAAGAGCGCATGGTACAACGAAGTGGTAAAGTGTCAGCATCCGCGAAATTTCCCATACTATTGGCTGACAGGAAGTTACTCTAACGATGAACCACAGGCAGAGGATACTGACAACTGGGCGGTTAACAATGGATATGTCGCAATAACTCCTACAAAGGTTGATGTTACCGCATACGAAGCATACGGATTCATAAAAGATATTCTACACATTTGAAACAATATCTATTAATTATGAAGTTAAAGGAAGTTATGCGCCTACGGCGCGGAAGTTATAGGAAAGTGGAGTTAAAGAGGAGTTAAAGGGAAGTTAAAGAGGAGTTAAAGTGACATTA
>JABUUG010000289.1 GCA_021443285.1 Bacteroidaceae bacterium | reverse complement strand
AGAAAAAATCATTTGTCTTTAACTCCACTTTAACTCCTCTTTAACTCCACTTTAACTCCTCTTTAACTCCACTTTCCTTTAACTTCCGCACTATAGGCGCTTTATGCTTTCTGGCACATCTCAACGAAGGGGCAGTAGGCGCAGACTGACTGGTCTTCTGCCACATCGAAGGTGGACTTGTTGAAGATTTCCTTCAGCACATCCATCAAGTGTTCCTCGTACTCAGCCTTGATGGTGGCTATATTGTCAATGGGCTGACCGTCGAGTGTCAGCATCGGGTTGTGATATTCGTCGCCGCCGACATCCTTATTCCTTATATAATACAGTGCCGGAGCTACAGGCAGATGGTCGGGATTGGCCTGACAATCATTGGAGAGGGCGAGCGAATAGAGGCAGGTCTGACGGTAATAGCCCGCGCCTTTTATCTTGTCGTCGAACATATCCGCGACGGTCTTTATGCTGGTCTTGGTGTGGTCGGGGCCGGTCTTGTAATCCACAACGCGCAGGGTGTCCCTGCCCGTGCTGCCCGTTACCCTGTCGAGACGGTCAACATTGCCGCCGATGTTCAGCGTTATTTCGCCTTCGGGTGTATTGATGGTATATTGCGTGTGGTAGTCTTGCTCCAGACTGACCACCGAGAAGGGCGCGTTCAGGGCGTCGTTCTTGAGCAGACGTTTCAAGTACTGCTTCACGATGCTCTTCAGCAGCAGTTCCATGCCGCCGCTATCTATGTTGTTCCTCTCGCCGTAGAGTTCAGCCTTCGTCTTCTGAAGGGCGGTGTCGATGAACGGGTCGAGCAGACGGTCGTTGTCAATGAAATGGCGGAGGGCAGCGGAAGTAATCTGGCGGCCTATCAGCGGGCGGTAGAACTCCTCTGCGGCGGCGTGGAAGAATATGCCGAAAGATGCTGCGTCAATGGTGTCATCCTCATCGCGTTCCTCCGACAACCGGCGGAAATACTGGTAGTAGAAGCTCTTCTCGCAGCGCATATAGGTGTTTATGGCTGATGGCGACACGCCCTTCTCCTTGCGGCGTTCTATGTAGTCGTGCAGCTCTTCGGGGAGCTTGTCCTGCGGTTGCGGTTGCCTGGTGTGGGCGTAGAACTGCGTCTGTAGCGATATGCGGCTGATTTGCTCCGGGTTGTTTACGAGCAGACTGAGCAGGAAGCGGCTCATCTCGCCGGGAGAGGTGTCGCTGCCGCTGGCGTTATACACGAGCGTAATGTCCTTGCAGCGTTTCAGCAGACGGTAGAAGTAGTAGGCGAAGATGCTCGTGCGGTCGTCGGAGGTGTTCAGCGCGAATGCCTTCTTGATGTTGTACGGTATGACACTCGTGTCGCTACTGCCCTTGGGCATGACGCCCTCGTTGCACGAGAGCATGAGGATATGGTCGAAGTCGAGGT
>JABUUG010000288.1 GCA_021443285.1 Bacteroidaceae bacterium | reverse complement strand
TTCTCGCGCAGCACCTTCATGAATGCTGCGAGGCGGTCGGTGTAGGCGGCATTGTCCTCGTAGTCCCACTGCTCGTTTCCTACGCCGAGCATCTTGAGGTTGAACGGTGCGGGGTGTCCCATCTCTGCGCGCACCTTGCCCCACTTGGTGTCGGTGCCGCCGTTGGCGAACTCAATGAGGTCGAGGGCGTCCTGGATATACGGGCCGAGATCTTCAAGGGCAACGTGTGCCTTTGCGTCATAACCGTGAGCGGCATCCTTTGCCCACGACTGACCGTTCTGATACTGGCAGGCGAGGCCGCAGCTTACCACCGGCAGAGGCTCTGCGCCGATATCCTCCGACAGCTGGAAGAACTCGAAGAAGCCGAGTCCGTAGCTCTGGTAGTAGTCGGGGAAGTATCTGTTGGAGAAGGTGTATTCCCAACGGTTCTGGTTGAGCGGACGGTTCTCCACGGGGCCTACGGTGTTCTTCCACTGGTAGCGTGTAGCGAGGTCAACGCCCTCAACGATGCAGCCGCCGGGGAAGCGGAACACGCCGGGATGGCAGTCGGCGAGAGCCTGTGCGATGTCAGCGCGGCAGCCGTTCTCGCGGTTCTTGAACGTATTCTCCGGGAAGAGGCTGATATGCTCCAGTGCTACAGTGTTTCCACCGTCGAGATAGATGCGCAGCTGAGCCTTCTCGAAGTTTATCGGCGACTTGATGGTGGCGGTGTATTTCTTCCATTCGCCGGAGGTAATCTCCACCTTCGCCTCGGCAAACTGCTGGCTCTCGCCCATTGACGACGGGTCGATGAGCTGCACGGTGATCTGTCCCTTGCCCTGCGGAGCCTTTGCCCATACGGAGAACTTGTAGCTTGCGCCCTTGGTGACGCCTATGCCGAAGAAGCCTTCGTTCACAAGACCTGTGCGGCGGTCATGATGGTCTGGGGCAGAGAGCACTACGTAGTGCGGGCATTTGTCGAACGGGCCGTCGTCCTTTATGGCGAAGTTGCCGAATGCCTGCCAGCCCATGAGTGTCTGCGGGAACTCGAACGAGCGGTTCTTCACGAGTTCGCCGTAGAGTCCGCCGTCGGCGGCGTAGTTGATGTCCTCGAAGAACATTCCGTACATTGTTTTCTGGATGGGTGCTCCGATTTTCTTGGTGTTCACCTGCATGGTGAGCGGTTGCGCCGGAAGCAGCGTGGCTGTTGCCAGTGCCAGTGCAGATAGGAAAAGTCGTTTTTTCATAGTGGAATTATTGGTTTATTATTATTGATTATTTGCTAAACGTTCCAATCTTTAACAGTATATCTTATTATAACAGTATTTAATTTTTTACCGCAGATTCAACCAGATTCACGCAGATTTTCATCTGCGAAAGTCTATACTCTGTATCTGCGTGAATTTGGTTGAATCTGCGGTTTA
>JABUUG010000287.1 GCA_021443285.1 Bacteroidaceae bacterium | reverse complement strand
CTTCCTTAACTCCTTTAACTTCCTTAACTCCTTTAACTTCCTTAACTCCAATTTATACCCCCACCATAAGCCCCCATTAATCAACAGTACTGTTCTTCGCCAGGAAATATTTCACGGGCCACAATGTGGCAATCCATGAGACAATGACAACTGTGGCAAACACGGCTACCACGTCTGTGGGATGCACGCTGACGGGATAGGCGTCAACGATGAAGCTGCCCTGCGATGTGCCGAGTGCGACTATGCCGTACTCCTGTTGAAGCCAGCAGAGGAGCAGACCTATGCCTATGCCTATCACCGCACCGATGGCGGCTATCATCCTGCCCTCGTAGAGGAATATGCGCGAGATTTGCTTTTTTGTCGCTCCGAGCTTGCGCAGCGTTTCGGCGTCGTCCTTCTTTTCAATCATAAGCATTGAGAGCGAACCTATGATATTAAACGAAGCCACGACAAGTATGAATGTCAGGAAGATATACGCGATGAGCTTCTCTATTGCCTGCACGCTGAATGTCTCAGCCTGTTGCTCATACCTGTCTTTTACGATGAACTCCTCGCCCAGCAGTTCCTTTATCTTGTTTTTCGCCTTGTCGATGTCCGTGCCGGGTTTCAGTCGCAGGTCTAATGCCGTTATCTTTCCCTCCAAATCAAAGAGTCTGCGGGCGAAGGCGATGGAAGAGATGATGTAGTTCTTGTCGTATTTCCCCTGCTGCACGCTGAACACCACTCCGGGCGAGAGCAGCGAGTCGGAAGCAAACGCCTCCGTCGGGTCGTCATAGTCGGTGAGCTGCCCTTCTCTTTGCGGCACGTAGAGGCTTACATAGTCGGAGAAGTGCGCAGATGCTCCAAGCTGGTCGGCGAGCCTGATGCCGAGGATGCCGAACTCAAGGTTTGCCGCATGCAGTTCGAAGCCTCCGTCACCGTAGAGTATGCTGTTTATGTTGGTGAGCTGGTTGAAGTTGTCATCCACGCCCATCACAGTTACCATCGCCTGCTTGCCCTTGTACATGGCGAGAGCCTTTTCCTCGACAACCTCCGTAGATACCTCCACCTCCTGAAGAGCCCTCACCTTCTTCAGCGCCTCGTTGTCCGCATTTATGGTCTTGCCCTTTGCCGGAACAATCTTCACCTGCGGGTCAAACGATGTGAACAGTGTGGCGACAAGGTCGTGGAAGCCGTTGAACACGCTGAGCGTTACTATCAGGGCGAGCGATGCCACTGCCACGCCAAGCATACTGACAAAGCTTATCAGGTTAATGGCATTCGTCGATTTCTTGGAAAAGAGGTAGCGACGGGATATGAAAAAAGAAAAAAACATATCAATCTATATTAATGGGGAGATAAAGGAGATCTTTGGGGAAGTTAAAGGAGTTAAAGAAGTTAAAGAAGTTAAAGAAGTTAAAGGAGTTAAAGGAGT
>JABUUG010000286.1 GCA_021443285.1 Bacteroidaceae bacterium | reverse complement strand
TTAAAGGAGTTAAGGGAGTTAAGGGAGTTAAGGGAGTTAAAGGAGTTAAAGACATTACCTATATGGTATGTGCTCAGTTAGTTATCAGATACAAAGTCATTTGTCTTTAACTCCCTTAACTTCTTTAACTCCAAAAAGAAAATCTCCCTAAATTCCATAATAAACAGGTATTGCTTAAACATTAACGACTGTGTCGGTATAGACGTACCACAGGTATGCGCTGACATTGGGCATACCTATCTGTTCGAGCAGATGCTTGTAGGCTGTAACCTGTTCGCGGTATTCGTCTTTCTGGTTGCCGAACTTATAGTCTATCACTATGGTCCGCGTGCCGTCGGTTATCACCCTGTCTGGTCGCTTCTCTCCTTCGGCTGTCAGTATGGCACATTCGTTATATACCGTCCATCCTTCGGCAAACCACTGCTGTGCGTGTTCGCTTTCCATGATGCGCCTTCGCAGCAGGACGGAGAGGTTGCGGTCGGTGATGACACCCTCGTGTTCGAGCGATGTCAGCACGCGGTCAACATCATCTAAAGTTATTATCTGCGAAAGCACATTGTGCATAAGCTTGCCGATGGAGATGTAGCTGGTGGCGTCGTCCTCATCAACAAACTGCCGGCTGCGGTTGCTCTGCAGGAACACCGCCCGCGAGGTACTGGTGTGGATGGGCACTGTGAGCGGACTTACCGCCATGTCGAACACATTCACGCGGTCGTTTTTCTTCTTTGCCTTTTTCTTTTCATTGATGGCAAAATCTCCGTAATGCAGGGTGTAGCCGCACGTATTTCCCTCCTCATCATATATATATGTGTGCGTAGGGGCGTGCAATATGCCGCTGCCATCGTCGAGGGTGGCAGTGAGGACTGTCTGCTCCACCACGCCCGACATACCTCCTTTCAGGTATTCCTTCGGCGGCAGCTCGTTGTTCAGCCCTTCCTTCTTCTTGCTGGTCTGCCCGTAGTAGTACAGGTTCTTGCCGGCACGGGTGAACGCCACATACAGAAGGTTGATGTTGTCCACATCGTTTTGCATACATTCCTCGCGGTATTCCTCCTCAAAGATGCTGTTCTCCAGTTGCTTGCTGGGGCGCAGCTTGGCGAAGGGTATGTCGTTGAAGGGCGGCTCTCCAATCTCCACCCAGATGCGGTTCTGGTCAACCTTAGTGCTCCAGTTGCCGTCGGCTATTATCACGTTGTGGAACTCCAGTCCTTTGCTTTTGTGTATGGTCATCATCTGCACGCCGTCTGTCGCCTCCGTCTCTATCGCCTTGTCGCTGATAACCTCGTCCCACTGCTTCAGGAAATTGCGGATGGTGGCGGTGTTCTGCGCGGCGAAGTTCTTCAGGTAGTCGAAGAACGCCGACACGAAAGCGGCATCATCGGCCATGCGGTCGATGTGGAAGATGCGGTATATGTCCTCCACCACATCGAAG
>JABUUG010000285.1 GCA_021443285.1 Bacteroidaceae bacterium | reverse complement strand
GAGGTTCGACTCCTCCGCAGGGAACAATAATCACTAACAATCTAAAACAAATCACTATGGCAACAAAAAAGACACAGTCTGCACAGCAGACAACAGCGGAAGACCGCGCACTGGAGCGTTTCACAGAGGTAATGGCACAGCGTATCGAAACACTGACGGGCGACTGGAAGCAGCCGTGGTTCTCGACAACGGCAATACCGCGAAACATGAGCGGAAGGGCATACAACGGTATGAATAGCATCATGCTGATGCTCCACTGCCAGCAGCAGGGCTATGGCACACCATGCTTCGCAACCTTTGACAGACTTGCGGCACTGAACTTCACGAAGAACCCTGACGGCACACGAACACGAACAGTTGATGCCAACGGACAGCCGCTGCCAATGGTAATCATCAACAAGGGCGAGCGTTCTTTTCCTGTATTCATAACGACATTCACCTGCGTGAACAAGCAGACGAAAGAGAAAATATCCTATGACATATACAAGATGATGGACAGGGACGAGCAGGACGAATACATGGTATTCGTGAAACTCAATGTGTTCAATGTGTTCAATGTAATCTCACAGACGAACATAGCAGAAGCAAGACCTGACCTCTGCAAGAAGATAAAGGCGATGTTCGACGGTACGGCGGCACCGACAGGCGAAATGCTTCCTGCTGTTGATAAGATGATAAACGAAAACCTCTGGGTATGCCCTATCAAGGAGGTTCGCGGCGACAACGCATACTACTCTATCAGTAGAGACGAAATCGTGGTGCCAGAGCGCAGCCAGTTCGTCTCGCTGGAGTCTTTCCAGAGCAACCTCTTCCATGAGTGCATACACAGCACAGGCGCAGAGTCAAGGCTCGGCAAACTACAGCAAGCAACATTCGGCAGCGCAGAGTATTCAAAAGAAGAACTTAACTTTATTAGATTTGCTAGCTGGGTCAACATCGTTAGCCTTTTTCCAGAACTGTGAACCGATGATAACAAGAATTGCATCAGCAACTAAGAAAATTACTAACCATAATAATTGATCAGTTACGTATAAATACTTGTTTAATACACAAATAGCGAGTGCTTCGCAAACAATACCTAAAAGCCAAAATATAACAGCGGCAATTCTTTTGCCCTTAACGCTTTCTTTTCTTTCAGCCTTAGTAGCCTTTGGTGTTCCATTGACTTTAGTAATCTTTTTTTCAGCCATAAATAATCTCCTCCTTTATTTAGCTTGTGTGATTTTCTTTGTAGTAGTTTTCTTTGTTGAAGAACTACCAGTTGTCTTTTTAGCAGAAGTTGATGAAGAACTGCTCTTGCTAGAACTACTGCTAGTTGTCTTTTTCGTAGAAGTTGATGAAGAACTCTTCTTGCTTGAGCTACTAGTAGTTTTCTTTGTTGAAGAACTACTTGAAGTTTTCTTACTTGATGTTTTCTTTTCATCAGAATCATCAGAAACAAC
>JABUUG010000284.1 GCA_021443285.1 Bacteroidaceae bacterium | reverse complement strand
TCGGAGAAGTTCAACCCCGAATACTGGAACTATGCAAAACTGATTTCGGGTGTGCTACGCTACCGTATGCCCATAAAGAATGTCATAAAGATGGTGCGGTCGCTGCAACTGGGGGGCGACGACATAAACAACTGGAAGAACGGAGTGGTAAGGGCGCTGAACAAGTATGTGAAGGACGAAGCTGACACACACAGCCAGCTCTGCCCCAACTGCGGCAACGACACCCTCACAGAAAGCGACGGAGAGACAGTCTGCACCAACTGCGGCTACAAGATGTAAGCTGATATGCTAATCTCCCTGAAAGGCATAAGACTGTACGCCTACCACGGAGTGCTGCCGCAAGAGGGCATGGTGGGAGGGTGGTTCACCGTAGATGTAACCGTTGAGACGGAACTGCCCAAGGGGGCAATCACCGACGAACTGGCAGACACCGTGAACTATGCCGACATATATGCCATAGTGAAAGACCAGATGGCCATACGCTCAAAACTTATTGAGAACGCCGCCTACCGCATAGCGAACACAATAAAAGGGCAAATGCCTGAAATAAAACGCGTTACTGTGAGACTTACCAAACACCATCCGCCCATAGAGGGAAGCTCTGCGGATGCCAGTGTGGAAATCAAGTTGTAACAAATGCTGAAAAGACTCTACATAATACTACTGCTGACCTCTGCCTTCATCCTGTCTGCCCAGGCCAGACGATACACCATCGTCATCGATGCCGGACACGGCGGACACGACACCGGAGCACAGGGGGAATACCTGAAGGAGAAGGACATAAACCTGGACGTCGCGCTCGCTTTCGGCAAATATGTCGAGGAGAACATGCAGGACGTGGATGTGGTTTACACGCGCAAGACAGACGTGTTCGTGCCGCTGAAAGAGCGTGCAAACATAGCCAACAAGAAGCGTGCCGACATATTCATCTCCATACACACCAATGCCGTACCAAAAGGCAGAAACGTCTATGGCATAGAGACTTACACCATGGGCCTGCGCCGCAGCAACGAGAAATTCTCTGCCGCCCTGCGTGAGAACGAGGTTATCACCTACGAGGAAGACTATCAGGAGAAATACAACGGCTACGACCCGAAATCGCCTGAGAGCCTGATAATGTTCGAGCTGATACACGACTCCAACATGGAGGAGAGTGTCTCGCTGGCAAGCAGCATACAGAAAAACATCTGCTCAGAGGCAGGACGACAGAGCAAAGGCGTGAAGCAGGACGTGTTCCTTGTGCTGAGGGAAACCTCCATGCCCGCCTGTCTTGTGGAACTCGGCTTCATATCCACCCCTGATGAAGAGGCATTCCTCGCCACAAAAGACGGCTTAGACCGCCTGGCAAGAGGCATTTACAAAGGACTTGCATCATACACAAAGAAGGGCAAGACCGACCTCCCCCCTCCCACTCCAACCCGTCAGGAAACCCAGCAGCCCAGCCCCCAACAAAACGCGCAGCCAGTCCCCAAACAAAACGCACA
>JABUUG010000283.1 GCA_021443285.1 Bacteroidaceae bacterium | reverse complement strand
CCATGAATATGCCGTCGAGCCACACCTGGTTGGCGTAGATAGCCTTGTGGAACCACACCTTCTGCTTTGTGCGCGGCTGCTTCTGGAGCTGTTTCCAGAGCATGTCGATAGCCTTCTTGTTCTTCAGTTCGGGGAAGAGCTGCTCCATGCGGTAGATGAACTTGCCGGTGCGCACCTGGTCGAGGTTGTAGTCTTCGAGCTTGTATGTCTTGATGTTTCCTTCTGCGTCAATCATCTCCTCGTCGTAGAGCGAGAGGTAGTCGATGATGGCGGCGTTCTTCGCGTTGTCCTTGTGGGCGAGGTATGTGTCGAGCATGCCTTCCAGCTCTATGCCCATGACATAGCTCCAGCGGGGCTTCTTGGCGAAGTCGAGCATATAGGGCTTAGGCACACGCTGCATCTCTGAGTGGGTGAGCCACTCGCTGTAATACTTGTATTCGGGCTTGGAGAGAATGAGGCGGCCGTTGATTTTCAGTCCGTCATAGTTGAAGTCGCGGCACTGCCCAGTCATATACACGGGCTGCTTCTTCACGCCGTCGAACTGGCAGTTTTTGAGGTTTATGTTATACACATTGCAGACATCCTTGAGTCCGACAGCCATTATGCCGTAGTCAGACTTCTTGCAGGTTACGTTCTCCATATAGACGTTGCGCACGGTAGGCGGATAGTCGCGGCAGCATATTTCCTTCGGCTCGTAGTCGAGGTTTATCTTGAGCACAGCCTCCTTGCACTGGCCCACGGTAACATTGCGGAAATATACATTCTCGATGATACCGCCGCGGCACGGGTTGGTCTTTATGCGCAGCACGCGGTCGAGGTTTGGCGAGTCCATCGTGCAGTTCTCCACGAAGAGGTTCTGGTAGCCGCCGGATATTTCGGAGCCGATTACCACACCGCCGTGCCCGTCCTTGAACTGGCAGTTGCGCACGATGAAGTTCTTTGACGGTATGTTCCACAGACGGCCGTCGGCGTTTCTTCCCGACTTGATTGCTATACAGTCGTCGCCGGTCTGGAAAACGCAGCCCTCGATGAGCACATTCTCGCACGACTCAGGGTCGCATCCGTCGCCGTTAGGGCCGTCGTTTATGACGGTTACGTTGCGCACGGTGATGTTCCTTGAGAGCAGCGGGTGCATAACCCAGAACGGGGAGTCGAGCATCGTAACGCCCTCGATGAGTATGCCGTCGCACTTGTATAGGTTGACGAGCTGCGGGCGCAGTCCTTTGCCCTTGCCGAATATGCGGGCGTTCATGTCCACGCCGTCTTCAGCCATCTTCAGCAGTGCGGGGCGTCCGTCGGCGTTCGACTGGTTCTCTTCGCCAGCCCACACCTCGTCTCCGCGCTTCTTCGCACTCATCGACCACCATCCTTCTTTCGTGGCGCCGCCGTGAATGGTGCCTTCGCCGGTGATGCCGATGTTGTTCTGCTCGTAGGCGTAGATGCAGGACTGGTAGTTCCAGCAGTCGAGACCTTCCCAGCGTGTGAGCAC
>JABUUG010000282.1 GCA_021443285.1 Bacteroidaceae bacterium | reverse complement strand
TCAAAATTAGTTTTATATTAGATTGCGCTATATTTGGATGCAGATTTGTCTTTTAGACGAAGGAGCGTAGCGGGCTACGTGATTGAAACTAAAAGGCAAAGATGCGCCAAAGAGAGTGCAATATAATATAAATGCCATTTACTTGTTAACCATAAAAATAATTCTGACCACTTACTTAACCATCTGATTTTATTATGAAAAAAGCATTAATGTCGCTTGCCATTCTTCTGGCAATGTGTTTCGGTTATGCCCCGGCGGCTAACGGACAGACCTACAGCGAGTGTTTAAGGCAGATGTACGACTCCGATATCATGGGTGCATCGGCAGCAGAAGTAATATCTTCAATGAAGGGGCTGGTCGGCTCTGACATCGACTCGCCACTTGCACAGCAGTACATAAAGGAGCAGATGCTTACAGACATGGTGGAGCTTATGCAGCCATACTTTGAGGCGAACATCAGCGAGGATGAGCTGAAGGCCGTGTTCAAGGAATACGAAAAGCCAGAGGTGCAGACTGCCAGCAAACACATCAAGGAGTCGCTCACCAGCGTCAGCGGAGATGTAATAGAAGAGTTGAAGACAGCTGCAATGCGCGTTATCATGGGCGAGAAACTACAACCCATGACTCTGAAGGAAGGCATAAGCAGTGACTTCCGTGCCGCCTGTGACAACTATTTCAAGCAGACGGATGCCCTTTCAGGCGTTGAGATTGCTGTGGAGAACATACTTAAGTCTGTGCCGGACGAGGCGATGAAGGCAAAACTCTCCGTTCTCGCAGACTATGTGAAGGAAAGCATCCCGGTGATGTTCACCAATGCCTGCAACGGTCGTGTGTCGATGCAGGACCTGAGTGTAATGACCGCCCTCAGCGAGACTCCGGCACAGAAAAACTACAACCAAGCCATCAAAGCCTGGTTGGCAGACGCATTGAACTTCGGGCAGGCAATGAAAGGAAAATGGGAAGCATACAAAAAGGCAAACCCGGCAGAGAAATGATGACACATCTGTTATAGGCAGTATCTATTAATTCTGGAGTTAAGGGAGTTAAGGGAGTTAAGGGAGTTAAAGACATTGCCTATATGGTTTGTATTCAGGCAGTTGTCTTCAGAGAAGTCATTTGTCTTTAACTCCCTTAACTTCTTTGACTCCCTTAACTCCAATTTTTATCCCCCACCTTATCTTAATCCCGTCCGCGGGAAACCCAAAAGCCCTTCCGCCCATTTGTCGGGCAAACCCATAATGTCGCGGACACCAAAAGCCAGAGTGTCAGGAAAGCACCCCCTTTTCCTGGCACTCTGGCTTTTTCCGTCCGTAAGGTTTGCTGTCCTAATCTGCCGCTCCGCATCCCTATATATCTGTCATTCATGCCTCGAGTATATGCTCATGCCAGTACTTTCATGCCAAAGTACTCCAGTACTTTATGCCAAGTACTGGAGTAATTCATGCCAAGTACTGGAGTAATTCATGCCCAAGTACTGGCGTAAGTGGCATCTTTAGC
>JABUUG010000281.1 GCA_021443285.1 Bacteroidaceae bacterium | reverse complement strand
TGTTGCGCATGCTACTAAGGCGAGCATGAGAGCCATTGTAATCTTTTTCATTTGTGTGTGTTTGTTTTATTTAAGCGGGTGCAAAGGTATTTGCCTTTGTGACAGTAGTGTGTTTTTATGTGTTATATGATGTTAATCTCTGTGTATTATTGATGTTAGTCACTTTCGTGCCTGCTGGTTTGTGCCGTATTTAGTATTTGCGTTTTTTATGTATTTGCAGTCCTCAAATTCTAATATTCCTTCTAACCTTCTTAATAGCTGGTTCCCTTTATCTGTTCCCCGTTCTGGATGGTTATTGTCGTGCAGATGGGGGTTTGTAGGGTGTCGCCGTTGGTGTATTCGAGGTCCATGACGAGGGAGACGTTTTCAAACAGTTTGTTCTCTTTCAGGTCTTCCGCTATGGAGGTGCCTGTAATGTGCACCGCCTTTTCCGCCACATTCCTTGCAACGTGGTATTCGGGGCTGAATATCGATTTCCTGTTCCACTGGTAGATGTACGACTGGAGGCTGTCTTTCTGCACCTGTGTCAGCTTGTAGTCGCCTAAGACGGTATCGTTTGTTATGGTGTCGCCGAAGATGAATACCGTGTCGCCCTCAGGCACTGCGAAGGTGTGGAGGGAGAGCAGCGAGACGTAGTCGCCCGTATATGGCACCGGGTCGTCGTCCTTGGAACAGTTGGTGAACACTGCGCCTGCTATGAAGGCGAGAAGAATGGTGGAGAGAAGTTGTTTCATATCAGATGTTTCTTTTTGAATACCCACACCGTGCCTGCCGACACGACGATGGAGATGAGCAGCGCGAAGATGAAGCCCCACGAGTCTTCCTCCATGCCGTTTTTCAGGTTCATGCCGAAAAGGGAGGCGATGAACGTGGGGAGCATGAGGATGATTGACACAGAGGTGAGCGTGCGCATCACGGTGCTCATATTATTATTAATGATGCTGGAGTAGGTGTCCATCGTGCTCTCAAGGATGTTGGAGTATATGTTCGTGGTCTCCTTTGCCTGAGACATCTCGATGTTCACGTCTTCGATGAGGTCGGCGTCGAGTTCGTCTATCTGCAGCTTGAACTTCAGCTTTGCGAGGAGGTTCTCGTTGCCACGGATGGATGTGGCGAAGTATGTAAGGGAGTCCTGCAGTCGTGAGAGGGCTATGAGCGATGAGTTGTCAATCTCCTTGTCGAGTTCGCGCTTCGACTTCTCGATGATGGTGTTTATCTGCTTCAGCCGCTTGAGGTACCACACTGCGCTGGAGTAGAACACGCGGAATGTCATGTCAACAAAGTCGGTGAAGCCCACGCCGCGCTTCTGCTGGTAGCTGACGAAATCTATCATCATGTTTGTCTCGTGGAAACATACGGTGATGGTGACGTCGCGCTTGTGTATGATGCCGAGCGGGATGGTGGTGTATGGCGTGCGCGACCGCACCTCACGGACGAAGGGGATACGGAGGATGATGAGCATCCATCCGTCGTCGTACTCGTAGCGTGCGCGCTCGTCGGTATCCGAGATATCGTTG
>JABUUG010000280.1 GCA_021443285.1 Bacteroidaceae bacterium | reverse complement strand
CCTTGATATTCAAATATCTACACAAACTTAGACTGCTCGTCGCTGGCAGGCATAAAGATTCCGGACTCAGTAACAAGCATCGGCACAGGGGCGTTCTCCGACTGCTCGCTGCTGAAAATCATCACCATCCCCAGCCGCCTGAAGTGTCTTGAAGCATCCACCTTCCGCAACTGCGACTCGCTGCGCAACATTATAATCCCTAACTCAGTGAAAAGCATCGGGGCAGGGGCATTCCGCAACTGCCGTTCGCTGCAGAGGGTTGCCATACCTAACTCCGTAACCAACATCGGCGATGGGGCATTCTCGCTGTGCCAGTCACTGCAGAGCGTGAACATACCCGACTCCGTGACCGACATCGGCGACATGGCATTCTACTGGTGCTCGGCGATGGAGACAGTCAGGATACCGAAATCTGTGAAGACCATCGGCGGCGGCGTGTTCGCAGAATGCGACATAGAGTTGGAAGTGTCATCAAAACACTTCACCGCAGACGAATACTGCCTCTTCGACGCGAAGAAGCAGACATTGCTTAGCTGCTGTAGGAAACAGGTAAAGAACTATACTGTGCCAGAGGGTGTAACGAGCATCAGGGACAGGGCGTTCTACAAGTGCGGGCGGCTGCAGAACATCACCCTCCCACAGTCTCTGCAGACCATCGGCGAGGGAGCATTCTTCAAATGTTCATCCATACGCGACATAACCCTGCCCCAACAGACAGCCATCATCGGCGACGATGCTTTCTCCAACTGCTCGTCGCTGAAGGGCATCAGGCTGCCGCAGTCCGTAATGAGCATCGGGAAAAACGCCTTCTCCGGCTGCGAAGAGCTGCAAAGCGCCACCATACCCGACTCGGTAACGGCAATCGAAAAAGGCACATTCTTCGGATGCACAGCCCTGCTTAGCATCGCCATACCAAACTCCGTAACGAGCATCGGCGACACCGCCTTCTTCAAGTGCTCGTCGCTGGCGAACATAACCATACCCCACTCCGTAACATCCATCGGCAAAGACGCCTTCACCCAATGCACCGCACTGCAAAGCATCACCATCCCCGACTCGGTAAAAGAGATAGGCGACAGGGCGTTCTCCGAATGCCCTACCCTACAGAGCATCTTCATTCCGTTAGGTTCAAGGGAGAAGTTTGAAGAGCTGCTGCCGTATGATAAGGAAAAGCTGGTGTAAAAAGGGAATTGGAAGTTAAAGGAGTGGTAACTGAGGTTGGGAGTTAAAGAAGTTAAAGACATTACCTATGTGGTTTGTGTTCAATTAGTTATCAGGCAAAAAGTCATTTGTCTTTAACTCCCTTAACTCCTTTAACTTCATAATAATATGGAGTTTGCCGCATACACCGGCATAGAAAGAAAAAAATGGGTTGATTATGATTAGTCACCAAGCAATATGCTGCAAGCACTAATCTTCAATAACTCTGGGTTGGAGCATCGTCTGCCTGTTGATGTTGTCTTTCGTATATGGTGGGTTCTCATACTGTTTTCGTATTGCCGAGCGTGAGCATATTATCTAAAATGACCAAGCCAAAAT
>JABUUG010000027.1:18796-27063 GCA_021443285.1 Bacteroidaceae bacterium | reverse complement strand
TAATGCTTTACGACAGGCTGTATTTTATAAGTCGTGCTGTCTTTCCCCAATTCGGAGAGATCAAAGGAATACACCTCATACCCCATTTCCTTCAGCAACGGGATATAATCCTCCGCAGTCGCTTTCTGCGCTTTGATGACTTGCGCCCAGCCGCATAGCGTGGAGAATAGAAGAAATGTTGATAAAAATGTTCGTTTCATTGCAGGTGGGTTCTACAAATTAGCTTTGTCATAAAACATCAGCCTCGTTTACTTACTTATCCGTCTCATACTTTGCGAGCATCTCCGTGCGAATCTCTCGGCATCCCCTCACATAGTTTGTAACAGCCACTTTCTCCTGCGCCTCGTTTTTCGCCTCTGCCAGACTCTTTGCCAACTGCATTATTTTGTCCGCCCGCTTCAGTTTGTCGTAGTATGGCAGCATCATGTCATACAAGCGGCAGGTTTTTTTTATGATTTCCTTTTGTTTGAATGTCTGCATGGCGGTCATCGCTATGACATTTGCAGTTGGGGTGAGTGCCTTTTTTGCATTTACCATGTTGCATGTTGTCTCCGCATTGTAATAGATGGAGAACAGCAGCATCAGCCCGGCGTCGTTGGTCTCTATCATCTCTTCAAACAGTTCCAGCTGCTTGTCTCTCATGGCATAGCCAAACTCCAGCGAGTTCAGACGGCAGATGGAGTCGAGTTCCTCTATCGGGAAGTTCAGGTTCAGGGCGGTGATAATCTTCAGCTGCGCCTTTCTTCTGTCAGCCTGTTTGTTGTCGGCATCGAAATAAGTCTTGTCACATTCGGTGTCGGCGAAATACATTCCCAACAGCTCTACCTGCTCAGCCGCAGAACCCGACCTGTCGGCATATTCCAACGGCACGAAGAAGCCTGCCGGCACGGTTATCTTCTTCGGTCCCACCAGTGCTGGGTTCTTCATCTGCAGGTCTGTATGCACATTATTCAACTGTCTCCGTCCCCTGTCAAGAGGCTGCGACGACGATGACATCTGCCGTTTTCCCCCCATTGTCGAAACGTGGCTGTTAGCCTTCACCTGCACATCCATCCCGTCCATCATCGGATTGTCTGCCAACGCCTTCATCAGCGAGTCTATCGAGGTGTTTATCTCCGAAAATAGTCCCACAGCCTCTATTGCAACCTTCTCTGGAATTTCGGGAACTGTACCGTCTTCCCTCAATTCTGCACCTTTTTTACACGATACGACAGAGAGTACTACGAGAGCAGAAACAAGCGATAATAGTGTCTTTTTCATATAAAAATGTAATTTTAATTCGTTTTCTGGTCTTCTGCGCATATTATTAATTAGTTATTGGTAAATTTGCCGCATAGAAACCTTATAACTCAATACTATGGTAAAAATACGCTGCAAAAATACTAATTGTTTTGTTAATGTAGAAGAAGGGACTACCCTTTTTGAGTTTTTTCAGCAAATTAAATCTGAAATCGGATTTGAGCCTATTTGTGCAAGGGTGAACAATCGCATCACACCACTCGACATGCGGATTTACAGGAACTTGGATGTAGAGTTCCTCCCTTACCGCGAAGGTTCGGCGTCACGAACATACTCCCGTACACTCTTCTTCATTCTTGCCAAAGCCGTTCATGACCTTTATCCCAAGGGAATGATGACCGTTAACAATCCTGTCAGCAACGGCTATTACTGCACAGTAGATACAGGCAACAGCCCGCTGGAACCCACTGATATTGAGAAGATAAAGCAGCGTATACAGGCAATCATTGATGCAGACCTGAAAATTGTGCGACACGAAAGCCCGACAGAGGATGCAATAGAGAAATTCACAAATCTTGGGATGGAGTCTAAAGTGAAGCTACTACGATATACGGGAAGGATATACACCAGTTACCATGAGATTGACGGTTACTACGACTACTACTACGGAGCACTGCTGCCACGCACTTCCATGGTACATCTCTTTGACCTCATAGAATATCATAACGGATTGCTGCTGAGGATTCCTGACAGGAAAAACTGTAAAGAATTATCGCCACTCATCAGGCAGGACAAGATGTACAATGTGTTCCAGGAGCACCAGACATGGCTGAAAACCATTGGGTTGAAGACCATCGGCGACCTCAACCACGCAATGAGCAAAGGATATTCTACAAACTTAATCAACGTGGCAGAAGCATTGCAAGAGAAGAAAATATCACAAATAGCGGAGGACATCGCCTCACGGAAGGATGTGAAAATTGTTTTGCTTGCCGGTCCTTCCTCTTCGGGAAAGACTTCCACCTGCAAGCGCATCAGCGTGCAACTCATTACCTGCGGAAAATGGCCATTGCCAATCTCTATGGATGACTACTTTGTTGACAGGGATAAAACACCCCTACAACCCAACGGAGACTATGACTACGAAAGCCTCTATGCCCTTAACCTTGAACGTTTCAACAACGATCTCAACGCACTGCTGCAAGGAAAAACCATAAGACCGCCGAAATATAATTTTATGAAAGGAAAAAGCGAGGAAAGCGGCACGGAACTGAGCATGAGAAAAGATTGTATTCTCGTTATAGAAGGAATACACGCACTCAACCCAGAACTGACATCTGCAATAGACGACAAATACATCTATCGCGTCTATGCCTCAGCACTCACATCCATCAGGCTTGACGAACACAACTATATTCCGACAACCGACAACCGACTACTACGCCGTATAGTACGAGATGCAAAGACTCGTGGAGTAGATGCAAGAGAGTCCATAAGAAGGTGGCCGAGTGTAAGGGAGGGTGAAGACAAATGGATTTTCCCATATCAGGAAAATGCCGATGCCATGTTCAACACTGCAATGTTCTTTGAACTGGCAGCACTAAAATCGCAGGCAGTCCCAATGCTTGAGCATGTCCCAGAAAACTGTCCCGAATACTGCGAAGCTTACCGCCTTCTGAAATTCCTCAGCTATATTCCAAGCATACCTGACGACCACATACCACCAACATCCCTACTCCGGGAGTTCCTTGGAGGCAGTTCGTTGGTATATTAAGGGGAAAACACCAACTCCCCAGAAATTCATTATAGGAGCTTTAGATTTATAACTTCTTCCTATGAATTCTGGGGGATAATGCTACCTGACGAATGGCTTTGGTAGCTGTGGAGGCATGATGGTGGGGTTTGAAGGGCGGTTGTCAGTGTTCACTGCCCGAAGAATCTGGTATAGTATTCCGCCGACATCAACACCGAGTTTCACCTTACGCCCCAACTTATAATACGGCATCACGATGGGCTGCACCTCAAAGCGTCTGGTCATCACCGATTGGTAAGTCTTAGCACCAACCTCCACTCCCCAGTAATCGTTGAAACTGTAGTCGAAATACCCGCCGAAGGTAGTGGTCTGCATATATCCCGCCATAGCAGGTGTGGACATCGACATCATGCTGCCCGCCATCTGGGGCGTTGTGTAATAACTGCCGAAAAGAGTTACACTGAGGCGGGGACTTATACGATATGCGACACTGCCGCCCACTCCCCATTGCCTTGACATGCCGTGATAGAATCCATACTTCACGGCTTGGCCATAAACAGAAAAAGATAAGCTGCCAATTCTCTGGTTTATGCCTATTTGTCCGTTCTCTATAGCCATAAGTCCTGGCAGACTTTCTCCATACACATTGCCATGAAGAACACCTCCCAACCATTTGCCGATAACACCCGGCTGTATTATTGTCGGCTGTGAGATAATGTCGGTAGGCAATTTGGCAGCCATTGGCAGAGAGTTGTAATCGCCATATCTGGTTGCTGAAGTTGGCAGGGTATGAAGTTCATAATTCGTGTGCAGTGTACTTGACTTGATGCGATTTACATTCAAATCGACACGCGGAATAGAGTCGGCAGTATGCAGACCAGTTACAGACCCCTCGCTCTGTGCAAAAGCAAAGGTTGTCATCATCATGCAACACACTATTATTATGCCCTTCTTCATGCCCTTCATATAATTCTTCAAGCGGATACTTTAAGCGAAGACATTCTCTTTCATAAACAGAGGGGTATCTATTCCTCTGCAAAAGGGAGCATCGGTTCTTCAGCGCCCAACTGGTTGAAAGACTTTCGGTGTATGGGAGACAACCCGTGTTCCACTATGCCCTGACGGTGTTTCTTCGTCGGATAGCCCTTGTTGCTATGCCAGTCGTAGTATGGATATTCCGCAGCCATAGCGTCCATATAGTCGTCGCGATAGGTCTTTGCCAGTATCGACGCCGCTGCTATGGACAGGTATTTCCCGTCGCCCTTTACGATGGCGGTATGCGTCACGCCATTGTAAGGCTTGAAGCGGTTGCCGTCAACGATGATGAAGTCCAACTCTTCGCCCATGCCTTTCAGCTGTTCGCACACCTTATCCAACGCCCTGTGCATGGCGAGTATCGACGCATTGAGAATGTTTATCTCGTCAATCTCCGCCGCTGCTACCACCCCAACTGCCCATGCAATGGCATCGCGCTCAATGACAGTACGCAGTGCCTTACGCCTTTTGTCCGTAAGCTGCTTGCTGTCATTGAGCGCGTCGTTTGCATAGTCTTTCGGGAACACCACTGCTGCGGCATACACATCGCCGGCAAGGCATCCTCTGCCCGCCTCGTCGCATCCCGCTTCAAAAGCAGACTGTTCCGAAAAAAATGCTTTAAGCATCTATCTTTGCATAAGTGGCATTTGCCTCTATAAAGGCACGGCGAGGGTCAACATCGTCGCCCATAAGCATTGAGAATATCTCATCGGCGGCAGTGGCATCCTCTATAGTAACCTGCTTAAGTACACGGTTGGCAGGGTCCATTGTCGTCTCCCAAAGCTGCTCGGCGTTCATTTCGCCAAGACCTTTGTAGCGCTGAGTATGCAGAGCCTTGTCATCCTCTCCGCTGCAATACTTCTCGATGAACGCGAGTCGAGCTTTTTCTGTATAGCAGTATTCCTTAACCTTGTTCTTCCATGTGCAGAGGTAGAGCGGTGGGGTGGCTATATAGAGGTGGCCTTCGCGAATCAATTCTGGCATATAGCGGAAGAACAGTGTCATGATGAGCGTAGCGATGTGCGAACCATCGACATCGGCATCGGTCATGATTATTATCTTGTCGTAGCGCAGTTTCTCTATGTTTGCAGCCTGTCCATCTTCTTCATCCACACCAAAGCGCACTCCGATGCTCTGTATGATGTTCATTACTGACTCACTCTCGAACACCTTGTGGCGCATAACCTTCTCCACATTCAGAATCTTTCCACGCAGAGGCAGTATAGCCTGTGTGAAGCGGTCGCGGCCCTGCTTTGCGGAACCGCCTGCCGAGTCTCCCTCGACGATGAATATCTCGCACTCCTTCGGGTCTTTGCTTGAGCAGTCTGCCAGTTTGCCAGGCAGTCCGACGCTGGTGAATGCGCTCTGCCGCTGTACACTCTTACGGGCACGCTCAGCAGCCTGACGGGCAGCGGCGGCAAGGATGAACTTGTCGCAGATAGCCTCTGCCTGTGTGGGGTGCTCCTCAAGATAATAGGTAAGAGCCTCGCTCACTGCCTGATAGACAGCCGGGCGCACCTCCGAGTTGCCGAGCTTCGTCTTTGTCTGACCTTCAAACTGCGGCTCTGCCACTTTTATCGAGATGACGGCAGTAAGACCTTCGCGGAAGTCGTCGCTCTTTATCTCCACCTTCGCTTTCTCCATCTTCTTGGCAATCTTCTGGTTGTTCTCGGCATACTTCTTCAGTGTTGCACCGAGAGCTGTGCGGAAGCCTACGAGGTGTGTGCCGCCTTCTATGGTGTTGATGTTGTTTACATACGAGTGGATGTTCTCCGTATAGTCGCGGTTGTATGTGAACGCCACATCCACGGGTATGCCTTGGCTTTCTGTCTTAATGCACACCACCTCGAAATCCTCTGTCAGCTTTTGGCGGTGCTTGTCAACGTATTCCACAAACTCCTTCAGTCCCTCTTTAGCATGGAATGTCTTCTCGCGGGTCTTTCCCTCCTCGTCAGGACGCATATCCTTCAGGTTGATGGTTATGCCGGCGTTCAGGAAGGCCAGCTCGCGCATACGGTTTGCCACGATGTCCCACTTATACACAGTTGTGGTGAATATCTCCGGGTCTGGCCAGAACTGCTGGCGTGTGCCGCGGAGCGTAGTGTTGCCGACAACCTCTACGGGGTATAGCGGCTTACCCTTCTGGTATTCCTGCTGGTAAATCCTGCCGTCGCGAAACACTTGCGACTTCATGTGGTATGACAGCGCATTGACACAGCTTACGCCCACACCATGAAGACCTCCGGATACCTTGTATGATCCCTTGTCGAACTTACCTCCAGCGTGCAGCACGGTCATTACAACCTCAAGCGCCGACTTGCGCAGCTTCGGGTGTTCATCGACTGGTATGCCGCGACCGTTATCCTGAACTGTTATCGAGTTATCCTCGTTTATCGTTACGTCTATATCTGTGCAGAAGCCTGCCATAGCCTCGTCTATCGAATTGTCAACCGTTTCATTGACAAGGTGGTGCAGACCTTTCTCCGATATGTCTCCGATATACATTGCCGGACGCTTGCGCACTGCCTCCAGGCCTTCAAGCACCTGGATGCTGGCCCCTGTATAGTTTTTTGCTTCCGGAGTCTTGTTTTCTTCCATTGTGATGTTGATTTTATCGTTTGTTTTGCCGCTGGTGGCAGCAATGGTATTTGCAGTAGGGGGTATAAAGCCCCATAAAAACGATGCAAATTTACAATTAAGCAGGGGAAAACAAAAGAATTGCCCAACTTATTTCCCCGAATGTTGACATTTTTGGACACTTCTTTGCCTGCTTATCAGCAAACAGATGCTGACTGCACAATTACAGCAGGTGCACAGCCCTGTTTACGTCATTTTTTATCTGGTCTATCAGGTCTTCTACAGAGCCAAACTTACGTTCATCCCGGAGGCGAACAGCAAACCCAACAGCAACACATTTATTATATATATCGCCGTCAAAACCGATGACATGAGCCTCAATAGCAATTTCATTTCTGCCGAACGTCGGACGGGTGCCAATATTGACAACAGACTTGTATTGCCGTCCATCCAACGTAAAGTGTGCGGCATACACCCCAGCCTTCGGGATGAGTTTCTCTGGCGGAACAGATATATTGGCTGTAGGAAAACCTATTTCCCGGCCTACCTGATATCCACAAACCACATTACCACACATTGTGTACTCCCTTAGTAACCGTTTGTTTGCCTCAAGTACATCTCCGTCATCTAACAGTTTCCTAATCTTCGTCGAAGAAGAGTCACCATAAGCTTCCAGCCGCTTTACCAGCACTCCGGTTTTCTCACCCACACTTTCATAATATCCCGGAACTCGCGTCTCTTCTCCCTTCCTGCCAAAATTGTTGTCATATCCAAGCAGGAGAGTATCCACCCCATAACCATCACGAATAAAAACAAGGAAATCCTCAACGCTTGTAGCAGCGAGTTCTTTACTGAAGTCAAGCATCACAACATTTCCTACCTTCATTTCGTACAGCATCATTTCCTTCTCTTCTGCTGTAGAAAGAAGTTTAGGCTGACACTTCGGACTGAACAGTGATGCAGGATGATTCCTGAATGTGAACACAACAGAGCTAACAGCACGCTGATTCGCAAGCCCCGTAACCTGCGAAATAACGTAGCGATGCCCTTCGTGCATACCGTCAAAGAACCCTATTGTAGCTATCTTTCCCACTTCTAACAAAAAAGGCTGCATACCATCGGTACACAACCTTTTCTTTATATTGTAAGCTATGATGAAACTTCTGTCTGTATACTCATCCTGACATCCGTGCATACACTTATGCTTCGGACTAACAACTTGGATCAGAGCTTTGCTATATGTGCACAGAGAGAAGACTTCAGGTTGGCAGCCTTATTCTTGTGGATAGTGTTCTTCTTTGCCAACTTGTCGAGCATTTTCTGTACCTTCGGATAGAGTGCCACTGCCTCTTCCTTATTTGTCATTGCACGGAGCTTGCGAACTGCATTACGCATAGTTTTTGCATAATACTTGTTGTGGGCAGTCTTAACTTTTGTCTGACGAATTCTCTTAAGAGAAGACTTGTGATTTGCCATTTTCTTTTGTTTTTAATAGTTAATGATTTGATTTTTGGCATCGCCTGCACTATGGCATTTCCAGACATTCCGTCTAAAAATAAGCCGCCTTTGTGCAAGGCGGCCGTTTCCCACTCGATGCAGTGCGTATTGTAGTCCCTAGGAGAGTCGAACTCCTCTTTAGAGAATGAAAATCTCTCGTCCTAAC